>CANCBY010000009.1 GCA_947374445.1 Pseudobdellovibrionaceae bacterium | reverse complement strand
GAAAAAAAAGAAGATGCGCTAAGGCCATTGGTTTCAAAAGGTAAGCAAAAAACTTTAGAAATGGCAAGGCGCCTTGAGGATTGGGTGCCAGATTTTGACTTGATAGTGACTTCGCCTTTTTTGCGCAGTTTGCAAACCGCTCAAATTTTGGCCAAAGAATTGAAACTCGGTAATCTATTTGAAAGTGCGGAGCTGGTGCCATCAGCGCCCGTGATGGCATTTGTGCAATGGCTTCATGTTCATGCGGAGGAGTGCCGCGCTGTTTTGGTGGTAGGGCACGAGCCGCATCTGAGCAGCCTTGCGGGCTGGTGTTTGACCGGGCAAAAAGAGAGCTTTATCGAGCTAAAAAAATCTGGAATGATTGCGCTCGAGATCGAGAGCTTTGCCAAGCTCAGGCCGGGCACCGCCCAGCTTTTGTGGCATGTTTCGCCGAAGCAGTTTGAAGATTAGTTTTTTCTACAATTTTTTATTTCACATTCTCTTGAGTGCAAAGAGCAACCGGCTTGATCGCGAAAAACATTTGTTCTGTTACGAGGGTGTCATTTGACTCCTTGTGCATGATGAATCCAGCACCAAAAGGTGCCTTTGCTTTTGGAGAGGCTGCAACACAGATGGGATCGCGTTTTTTATCTATAGAAACAATAACACCTTTGATAACAACAATTGATTCAAGCATGAGTTGTTTCTGTTTGTCGTCGCCGTTGTACTTAAATAAAATTATTGCTGTGCTGACTTTATTACCGAGATCAACTGAGTTTCGCCATTCTGTAGTCGTGTAATTATATATAATTTGACCATTGGAATCGCTAGAGGCGGTGAGGGTAATTTCTTGGCTAAACATCCCAACTACGGATGCAAGTTCTTCTTCGTTTTTAGTTATTTTTAGATTTAGAGCAGGGATTGAAAAACTTTGATATTTTATTTCTGTCTCAGAGAAATCAATTTTGCATTGAGCGGAAGTTTCACCATCGGTGCAAATCTCAGGTATAAAACCTGTTAGCTGCGAAGCCTTAATTGCATCCATCATTTCTTTTTTTGAAATCTTTAGATCTGGTGGTAGGTCTTTTTTGCTGCCGTAATTGTCGGGATTAAAAAATCTCTTATCGAACCCTTGAAATTTTAAAATACGAATAAAATCCACTTCTTGTATTGGATTTTGAGCACTTTGAAGGAGCCATGCCGTAGCAAATCGAATTCGCTCGTTGTCTTCTTCGGTTAACGGACGCAGCTTTTCTGCGGGCATAGACTTTGTGAAATACTCTGGAGGATTTACGCAGCCTTCATTTCCTTCTTTGCCCCATAACATCAATGAAATATTACATATTTCATTAAGAGTCATAAAGCGGATAAAATACATAGACATGATGAGCTCATGTATCAGCAATTCTGCTTGATCTTTTTCGCTCATTTTATCGAATATTCTTTTGTCAATCCAAATGGCTTTCATTGATTGAATTGCAATTTGTTGGATTTCAGATTTAACGAATGAAACGCCGAGGGCTTCTTTTTTTAGACTTTCTAAATCGACAGGTGCTAGGTACCATAGTTTTATTTTAAAGGCATTACCAGTGCTATTTGTTGAGGGCTTTAGAGGGTCTGAAGATTTGATGTTTTCTAAAAGAGGTTTAACAATATTTTTGTAAGCCGGAAGAGTGGTGGGGTCGATAATATAAGAATCAAAGCACTTATTTTCAACACCGTTGCAGCCTCCGCTGTCGGAGGTACCCTGGGCTTTGATTGGCTGAACAGAGCGTGATTGCGGTGCTGGTTGCTGAGCCGTAGGTGCTGACGTATCTACTTGAGCCGCAGAGCCTGAGCTCGGCGCTTTTGGGGCGCATGCGACTAAAAGATTTACGGCAAAGCTCAATAAAGCTGAAATTATAACGAACTTGTTGATGCTCTTCATAGGAATATCCTCATCGCAAAATTCGGGCCAAAAACAGGGGCTTGTCAAGAGCCCCTGTTGATTCTTTAGGGTTGAGAGCAAGCCAGAGCCAATTTGTGAGTGAAGTCGATGATTGTCATATATTTGCCCTGATTGCCTGCTGCCATTGAATACATAGGCGTAATATTATCTGTTTTAGAAGTGTCAACTCCACCAATGCCAATAGTGAGAGTGTTGTCTTCATTGCGAGTTACGACTGCGAATATGGCTTTATCAATGCTGATGAGATCTTGGGGTAGTGTTAGTAAGCTGAAATCGAAGTTTTCAACGACTTCTCCAGAAACTTTTATAAGAACGAGTTGTTGCTTGATTCCATTTTTTAGAACTTCCGTCGCATAGAGCAGGGGTTGATCGTACTGTCCTTTGTTCTTTGGATTTTCTCGGTTCAGGGTGCAATAGAGGGCGTGGGCTTGAGTGGTGCTCAAAAACATGATCATTGCTAAGATGGCTTTTTTCATAAAAACTCCTTTGTTGTTCAGGTCTTAATTGACCCGTTGTTTGTGAGGTCAATTTAGTCGCATATCGCGTTGCAATATAGATTTTTATAGTTAAAAGTTACAGATATTTTTAACTAATGGTAAAATTATAAAATGCTCACAATTTTTGATTTCACTAGTTATCGCGAGTACTTAGATGCCTGGATCTCTTCTCAGGGTGATCGCTCATATGGCCTAAAGGGGAGAATTGCTCAGGCCTTAAATGTCAGTTCGAGTCTGTTTAGCCAGGTTCTAAAAGGAGATAAGTCATTAACTTCGGATCAAGTTTCTGACTTAAATGACTATTTAGGGCTGAACGAGCTTGAATCTGATTACTTTCATCTTCTTGTTGAAAAAGACCGTGCTGGAAATCCACGCTACCGTGAAAAGATCGATAAAAAAATCAAGTCTATGCAACAGCAGTCGCAAAAGATTGGCAAGCGCGTTCCACGCCACAAAGAATTATCTGATGAGCAAAAGGCTATCTACTATTCAAGCTGGCTTTACACTGGAGTTCGCAACCTCACAGCAGTACCGGGATTTCAGCAACCGGAAGCCATTGCTGAGCATTTGCGGTGTGAGCCTCAGCTCGTAATTAGGATTGTGAGATTTCTTTTGGAGAATGGGCTTTGTCGTGAGGAAAATGGCAAAATCACTTATGGGCCTGCGAGCACGCATATTGATACAGAGTCTCCCTTTGTAAATAAGCATCATCAAAATTGGCGGTTTCAAGGGATCAACAGTATGGAGCGCCGCCAAGAGAGCGATCTTTTTTTTACGTCTCCGATGTCGCTTTCAAAAAAGGCTGCAGAAGAAATTCGAAAAATGATTCCAACATTTATTCAATCAGTGATGAGGGTGTCGGGGCCTTCGGATTCTGAATCTGTGATGTGCTTAAATATCGATTGGTTTGAGTTTTAAATTTAACTCACCAACGACCACAGCAGCCCATCCTTGAGCCCCACATGCGGAAGCAAGAGTTTTTCAACTCCTGCTTGGCGAAGCGCTGTTTGTACCACAAGGGCTGCAGGTAAAATAACATCAGCGCGATCGGTTCGAAGACCCAGTTTTTCAACTCGGTCTTTGAGTGAAGTCTTTTTTAAGATTTCGATCATCTCTGTGAGCTCATCAAGGCTTAGAAATGTGCGAGAATTTTTTTTGAGCAGTTGTGGTTTGAGTTTGCCGAGAGTTTCAAGGTTGCCGCCGGTGCCAACAGCAAAATCTAATTTTTGCGGAGCAGTTTGTGAGTGCAAGAAGTGACTGAGTGGCTGGATGAATTCGGCCATCACCAAATTAAGCTGAGATTCTTGCAGCTTTTTTTTCTTTAGAAGATCGAGAGTTCGCACGGTTCCAAACGGAAAACTTTGGGTGGCTGTCATCATTGCATTTTCTGAGAATGTGAGTTCGACGCTGCCTCCGCCAATATCAATCAATAAGGCACGGTGTTTTAAAAGATCAATTTCATGCTTTACAGCCAAATGGATCAGCTTGGCTTCTTCAACACCATCAATGACATCAACTTGGATGGAGCTGCGTTTTTTTACTAAATCCAAAAATTGTTTTTGATTTTTAGCCTCACGCAAAGCGCTTGTGCCGACCGCTTTTATTTTTGTCACGTGAAATTCGTTTGTGAGGTCGTGAAACTTTTCAAAAGTTCTTGCGGATTCTTTAAGGTTTTTTACTGAGATCATGCCATTGAGAAAGACATCGGCTCCGAGGCGGATCGGAAAACGAAATTTTTTAACCATTTTGACCTGGTTTTCATTGCGAGTGGCAATGACCATGCGGATGGCGTTACTTCCGATATCAATAGCAGCTAGATTTTCACGATGTGGCACAACTCAAATGTGGTAGGAATTGCTGAGGATATCAAGTAAGTTTTTGCTATGAAAAAATATATTCGAAGACTTTTTAGATCTTTGGTTTTGCTCTCTGCCCTTTGTGCGGTTGTGAGCGCTGAGGAGCCTGTCAAAGAAGCAGAAAGCCAACTCAAACTTTCAGGAGATGTTTCGGTTTTGTCAGCAATTTCGCAGAAACCGTCTTCGATGCAAAACCGCAGTTCGTTTCAGATGCCTGAGGGGCGACTTGGTGCTCTATGGAGTTATGATTCTGATGTTGCTCTTAGCGGAGAGATTATTTATGGCAAGGCCCGTGACAGTGTTGATGGCAGATATAATTTGCAGTTGGAGTCGGCCTATTTTGAATTCAGGCATCTGCTTTCGGAGTCGCATTGGATGCAGTATGGCCTGCTGCCTCATCCGTGGGAAGATTTGAGCGAAAAGTTTTGGGGCTATCGGTACTTGGGGGCGCGAGGACCTACGTTAGCTTTTCGCTATGGCTATGTGAACAGATCAGATTTGGGAGCTATAACGGGGGCTGCCTTCAATGATTGGATTCAGTGGTCTTTGATGGTGGTGAATGGAGAGGGCGCAGGTAGCGAAGAGGCTGGTCCTAAAAAAGATTTTCATTTGGCGATAACAACGAGCCCTCGAGAGATCGGGAGCTATGGCGGCAAATTTAATCTGGGGCTTTTGGTTATTGAGGGAGCTTTTGATAACATTGACCCCGACGTTTCACAAAAAGAGCGAGTCTCTGTGTTGCTGGGTTTTGAGAAGGAGTTTGGATTTTCAGGAAGCCTTGAGTTGATGATGAGCAAAGACCCTGTCGACGGAGTCAATCAGGTGGTAGCGGACAAGGTTGATCTTTCGAGTCAGGGGGGGCAAGTGGCTCGTGGCCAGGGTGGTAGTGCAATCCTCAAGTGGAGAACTTTAGGTTCTCTCGGTAAAATTAAAGACAAATTGGTTGAAGCATTTGCTCGAATCGATCAATGGAATCCGGCGACCAGCGTCAGCGCTCGGGGGCTCCGCAGTCAATTGTTAGGAATTGGTTTTTTTCCTCGTCAGAACTTGCAAATATCCTTAGCATGGAGTGAGGTGCTGTACGAAAACAACCACGCGGCGAGCGTTAGAGATTCGTCAGATTTATTACTTGCTGCCAGAATGAAGTGGTGAAGATTTATGGAACGTCATGTTGATTCCCAAATTGAAGAGCTCAAAAAATTAATTTTAACCATGGGTGGCTGTGTAGAAAAGGCCTTGGATGAGGCCATTCAGGCTTTGATCAGCCGTGATACAAATCGTTTTAAGCTAGTTCATGAAATCGAAAACCGAATCAATGAAGACCATGTCAAAGTCGACAATCAATGCATGGCCTTTTTGGCCAAACAGGGGCCGGTGGCCCGAGATCTGCGTTTGATTATTTCATTGATCAAAATCAACACAGATCTTGAGCGCATGGGAGACCAGTCGGTGAATATCGCCCACACTGGAAAAGATTATTTAACTCGCACGCCGATCAAAGAGCTGTCGGACATCGAGCAGATGTCAACGATTGCACGCAGAATGGTCAAAGAGTCCTTGGATTGCTTTGTTCGTGAAGATGCCGTTCATGCCCAGAAGATTTTAATGATGGACGATGAGGTCGATAACCTGAAGCAAAAAGTTTTTAAGGACTTGCTTGCCTACATCAAAAAAAATCCTGAAAACGCCGACGGAGCTCTTGACTTGATTTTAATTGCCCGAAATTTGGAGAGAATGGGCGACCATGCGACGAATATTGCTGAAGATGTAATTTTTGTTTCGACTGGAAAGGATGTCCGACATGGTGGCAAATACTCACCCCAATCCGAGTGAAAACTCAGCTCAAATTTTAGTTGTCGAAGATGAGATCGAAATCAGAGAGTTGATCTCGTTGCTTTTGCTCCGGCAGGGCCATCGAGTTCAGCAGTGCGGTTCGGCCCATGAGGCGCTAGAGACTTTAAAAAAATCAAAATATGATCTTGTTGTTTTGGATTGGATGCTGCCGCAGATGAGTGGAGTTGATTTGCTCAAGGTGATCGGCGGCTCTGCTGAATTTAACAACCCACTTCAGCGTCCACCTGTTTTGATGGTTACAGCCAAAGCAGAGCCTCAGGATATTGTGGTGGGACTTGAGGCTGGCGCTGATGATTATATTACGAAGCCCTTTGAGCCGAATGTTTTTACGGCCAGAGTGAAAGCTTTGCTGCGCCGAAAAGGCGTTAGCACGCCATCGACTTCACAGCAAAATGCAGACTCAGATATTTTAAAGCTGGGCGGTCTCACCATGAATTTGGCGATTTACGAAGTTCGCTGTGGCACAGAACTGATTCATCTGACTCCTTCAGAATTTAAAATTCTAGCGACAATGGGGAGTCATCAGGGTCGCGTTTTAACTCGTGATCAGTTGATTGAGAAAGTTCAGGGTGAAGGTATTTCAGTCACAGGCCGAACTATTGACACTCATGTTTTTGGTTTGCGTAAAAAGCTTGGCGAGTGCGCGGATGTTATTGAGACTATTCGTGGTGTTGGTTATCGCGTGAAAACGGAGTAGTAGAGATTGTCATTTTTTGGAATGCATTTTTTTCCGTGGCGTTTGTTTTGGAAGTTCTTTCTAACTTTGGTCGGACTTCTAAATTTTTTGTTTGTTGCTTCGCTTGGGATGGCTTCTTATTTTTTTGATTTTGAGTTTTACTCGCCCAGGCCCGCTTTATTTATTGTTTGTTTTTTAGTGCTTTCGGTCGTGAGCTCGGCATGGTTTTCGTATCGTTTTGTTGTGCCATTGCGGCGCTTAATTCTTAAAGCCCTGCGCCTAGCCAGTAAAAAATACGCCAGTGAATTTGAAGAAGAAGACGTATTGCTGGAGGGCGCTGGAGAATATCATGAGCTTGAGCAGGCCTTAGATAAGATTCGAAAAAAACTAAAAAAGCGCCGCGTGCAGCTTTCTCATGAGCGTGAAGAGATTCAAACATTGATGGGGTCGATGCAAGATGCCATCGTCTCTGTCGATCTTGAGCAAAAACTGGTGTTTTTTAATTCACAATTTGCGGCTCAATTTTTGTCGAGCGATCTTATTCAAGATCGCAGCGAAGGACGTTCGATCTCGCTAGTAGATTCAATGCGGGCTCCTGCAGTTCATGAGCTTTTTGAGCGAGCACTTTTTTCAGGCGAGACGCAATCTCAGCAAATTCGTTTGGCAACTCAGCTCGACAACCCTCAAGGTGCCTTAGGCTCTGCTGGGATGAGAGACTTTTCGTTGAGAGCTTCTCCACTGCGCGAAGAAAAAACGCGATCTATTTATGGGATTTTGGCTGTTTTTCATGACATCACAGAGTTAAAAAAAGCGGAACGAATTCGCATTGAATTTGTTGAGAATGCATCGCATGAGCTGAGGACGCCGCTCACATCCGTAAAGGGCTTTCTTGAAACCCTCAAAGAAGACGTGGCTGAAGGACGGCTAGATCAATTGCCGCAATTTTTAGGAATCATTTCAAAAAATGTTGATCGTTTGACCGAACTTGTGAGCGATATGTTGACGATTTCTGCTTTGGAGTCGACCTCGCCATTAAAGCTTGAGCTGGTCAACCCAGCTGTGATCACAGAGGATGTGATGGCGAGACTTTCAAATTTGGCCGCAGAAAAAAATATCTTATTAAAAAGCCGTTATGAGAGCTCAGAGTTTAAGGCGGATGGCCACAAAGTCGAACAGGTGCTATTGAACTTGGTTGGCAATGCCATCAAGTACATTCCTGAGCACGGTATGATTGAAGTGCGCTGGGATTCAACGCTGCAGGGTGAAGTTCGATTGAGCGTTTCTGATAATGGGCCAGGCATCGCAGAAGAGCATTTGTCTAGATTGTTTGAAAGATTTTATCGGATTGATAAGGGCAGATCCCGCGATGTTGGCGGCACCGGTCTTGGACTTTCTATTGTGAAACATATCATGCAGAGTCACAATGGTTCGGTGAGTGTCAAAAGCGAGGCCGGGCAGGGCGCGGAATTTATTTGTGTTTTTCCATCTAAGAATTAGTTGAAGAATTCATAGAAGAACTAACCGCTTCGTAAAGTTTTTCGCCATCTTTGTCTGTCAGATCAAAAAACCATTGAGCTTCAGGGTACATCACTGCTGCAATTCCTCGCTCGCAATGTCCTAGGCAGCCAGACGAGTTGATGCGGATGTCTTGGCCCCAAGGGGCATTCTTGCATTTTTCTTTGAGTTCTCGACGCAAGGCTTCGGCATTTTTGTGTCCGCAGCGGCCCTCAACTTGAGGAGAGTTGGTGCAAACAAAAAGGTGTGATTTGAGTTCTTTCATGGGGCTGTCTCCTGTGGCAGGGTTTTGTGGACCTGGCGCCAATCTTCATTTAAAATCTTTTCTGAAGGTAGGGTCAACATTGGCTTCTGATAAATCAGCTCAAAAAAACAATAAGTCAAAGCAAACTGGTTTAGCAGCTTTTTCAGAGCATTTTTCTGAGGTTTATTCTGATCGTTGGCAAGGTTTGCTGGACTCTCTTAAAGCGCAAGAAGTTCAGACCGCTCGTAGAAATAAATTTGCTACAATTCCTTCGATTTCGCTGCAGCCCTTTGATGGCTTAGATAATTGCTACCAATGGAGTCGTGGAGAGCTAGGCCGTGACCCTCAGGGCTTGCTCGATTTTTATATCATGGATCCAGCGAGCGTTATTTGCGCGAGAGCCTTGAATGTCCAGCCGGGAGACAAAGTTTTGGATATGTGTGCAGCTCCTGGCGGCAAGAGTTTGATCTTGGCAGAGTCTTTGATGGATTCGGGCGAGCTTCTCGCGAACGAGATTTCAGCGGGCCGCCGCGAGCGCTTAAAAAAAGTCATCCAGCAGTATATTTCGCGAGTTGTGCGTGATCGAGTTTGGGTCACAGGCAAAGAGGCAGGCCTTTTTGCTAAATCACATCCAGAGTATTTTGATCGGATTCTAGTCGATGCCCCTTGCTCTGGCGAGAGACACTTATTGCAAAGTCCAAAGGATCTTGAGGAGTGGTCGGTCACAAGATCGCAAAAATTGGCCCAGCGTCAGTATGCTTTGCTCACAGCCGCATTAATTGCGGTGAAGTCTGGCGGACAGATTGTTTATTCGACGTGTTCGATCTCACCAATTGAAAATGATGATGTGATTGAACGGCTTTTGGCTAAAAAGTCGGGGCAGTTTGAAGTTGTTAAAGTTGTCTCAAGTGGAGAGGCGACTCAGTTTGGAAATCAGTTTTTGCCTGATCGCGTGGGGTATGGACCGATATATTTTTCGGTCCTACAGAAGAAATAGATTAGGTTTAAGTCGAACGCCCTTTGGATTTGCTGCGATTTTTCTGTGATTCGTGATAGCTCTTAAGGTCCATGTGACCATAAGTTTTTTTGCGAAACATCTCTGTGACTTCTTCGCGAAGATCACCTTCGATGGAGTCGACAAACTGTGCGGGTATGTGTCCACGCAGTAAGAGTCTCTCCAAATACTCTGCCACTGTTTCAGCCATAAGCTCTTCAGGGCTAGCGGTTTCAGGGTCGACCGAGTTGAGTTTGCGCTTCAGGATTTCGAATAGTTCGTCTTTTTTCATACGAGTATTACTTCGGCGAACCTTCACAAAAACTGAGGTTTTTTTTCAAATAATGTGAGACAAAATAGTCGAGGTTGTTTTGAAGAATTTAAATTTCGTTGAATTGAACAGCTATGCTTTTTGGTCCGAACAAATGTTGTTAGGGGCACAGCTGCAAGATGTCTGGACCAACGATAGGTATCTTGTCTTGGAGTTTTACAAATATAGAAATATTTGGCTGGTGTGTGACCTTGAAGCCACTAGTCCTCAGTTTATTTTGCTTCAAAAAGAGGCGCCGCCTATACATAAAAGACCAAAGCCGATAGGGCTTTTTATTGCATCACATGCCAGGGGCTTGAGGGTCGAGTTTTTGAAAACTCGACCTGAATGGGGACGTGTTGTTGTACTGCAGGTCTCAAGTCGTGAGCGCAGTTGTCTTATTGAAATGCAATTGGTGCCAACATCCGTGAACGTCATTGTCACCGCACAAGATCTAACTTCTAAAGCAAAGCCAAAAAAAATCAGCTGGGAAAAAATAAAAGATCTACCTTTAGTTCCTCACCCCACAGAAGAAATGCTCGCAGGCCATGAAGAAGTGTGGCTGGCACGTGAGGATGAGTGGTGGCAATTGCAAAAAGCAGCGATTCAAGCACTGCCACAGGCGCAAAAAAACAAAACAGATTTTTCTAAAATTCTAAATAAAAAGAAAAATGCCCTTGAAGCGCTCACAAAAAGTCTTGAAAGTTTTGATCAGCAAAAGTGGTCAGCTTTGGGGGAAGCCCTTAAGACCCCAGGACCTATGCCTCCAGATTTGGCCCAACTTTTAGATACCAAGCTCTCTCGTTCAGAAAACATGGAGCACGCTTTTAAGAAGGCCAAAGACTCAGAACGAAAACGTTCGGGCACTTTAGAGCGCATCGAAAAATTAAAGCAAGAGATCGAATCCTTGAGCCGCCCAGGCGCAGAATTTCAACACGAAAAAAAGCAAGGCATCAAGTCTTCCGGAACCAAATCTTTGATCAAAGCAGAGGCTCGCGGCCGAAAGCTGCAATTGACCGATGGCCTAGAGGCCGTGTGCGGGCGATCAGGAAAAGACAACCTTGCTATTTTACGACAGGCGAGGTCTTGGGATTTGTGGCTGCATCTCAAAGATTATCCTGGCGCACATGCTATTGTGTTCAGAGAAAAAAACAAAGTTGTCTCATCAGTAGATCTTGAAAAAGTATGTGAGTGGTTGATCCGGGAGTCTCCTGCAGCCAAAGGTTTTGCTTGGGGCGCTAAATATGAAGTTGTTGTGGCTGAGACTCGTTTTGTTAGGCCCATCAAGGGCGATTCTTTAGGGCGAGTGACTTACCAAAATCCAACAGTCTATACATTTGCGTCAAAGCCTCAGAAAGGCTGAAGCTCTGCATCTTGCTCTCTTGATTTTTTGAACGAAGGGCATAGACTTTCCTTGGTTTATCAACAAGGAGAGTAAAATGATTGAAGTTCGAGATCTGACCAAAAGCTATGGTCTCAATAAAGCGATCGACTCTTTGAACTTTACAGTTTCAAAAGGTGAGGTCGTTGGTTTTTTGGGCCCCAATGGAGCCGGCAAATCGACAACGATGAAAATCATCACAGGTTTTATGGCACCAACATCGGGCCAAGCCTCGATTGCAGGTTTTGATGTTTTTGAATCTCCGCTTGAGGTTAAAAAACGCATCGGTTATTTGCCAGAAAATCCACCGGTCTATGGCGATATGCTCGTGACGGATTATTTAAAATTTGTTGCAGAGCTTAAGGGTGTTGAAAAAAATAAAATTCAAAAAAATGTGTCAATGGCCCTCGAAAAAACCAATTTGGGTTCTGTATCTCAGCGACTCATTCAAAACTTGTCTAAGGGATTCAGGCAAAGGGTGGGCATTGCTCAAGCCTTGGTGTCTGACCCAGAGGTTTTGATTTTAGATGAGCCGACGGTGGGATTAGATCCAAAGCAGGTGGCAGAGATTCGCGATTTAATCAAAGAGCTTCGTGGTCAGCACACAATTATTTTGTCGACACATATTTTGCCCGAAGTGCAGGCCACTTGTGAGCGCATTATTATTATCCATCGTGGGCATATTGTTGCTCAAGACAGCCTGGCGAATCTATCAAGCTTGCAAAAAGGTGTGCGTAAAATTCAATTGAAAGTGCGACGAAATTCATCAGAACTTGCGACTGGATTAAAAAATATCTCTGGTGTACAAAAAATTTCATCAGGGGCAACGCCCTCTGATTTTGTGATCGAAACGACAGAAGGTGAAGACGTGATTGAAGCCGTTGCAACTTATGTGATGAAGGCGGGTGCAGGGCTTTTAGAGATCAACTCTGCCAAAGCTGACCTTGAAGATATTTTCTTGAAACTCACGTACGGCTCGACGGAATCTCAGGAGGTGGTATCATGAGTCCAACGTTTGCAATTTTTAAAAAAGAGCTCAAAGGTTTTTACTTAGGCCCACAGTTTTACATGGTCTGCTTTTTTTGTGCGGTGATTTTCAGTTGGATTTATCCGATTCAGCTGAGTGTATTTAATGAGGCACTAAAAAATGCCATGTTCGCGCAAGGGGCCCCTCAGCAGCAGTTCAATATTCACTACGGTGTTTTCTTGCGACATTTGAGTTATTTGAACTTGATGCTCATCTTTGTAGTGCCGGCTTTGACAATGCGCCTTTTTGCAGAAGAACGAAAAATGCGGACATTTGATCTTCTTTTGACCTCGCCCGTGACCTCTGCGCAAATTGTGATTGGCAAATATTTTGCGGCTTTAGGAGCGCTCGGTGGGTTGATCCTCATTGCGTTTTCTTATCCTGCGATGACTGCTGTGTTTGCGAGTTTTTCTTGGGCGCCGCTGGTGATTGCATTTTTGGGTATGTTTGCGGTGTCGGCGGTTTATGCAGCGATGAATCTTTTTTGCAGTGCTCTGACGGAGTCTGCCATTATCGCTTACGTGATGGCTGTCATTTTTAATGTATCGATTTGGTTTATTGGAATCGGAGTTGAGGTTGTTGACAGCCCGCTTGCACGACAGATTTTTGAACACATCTCTTTGAATCAGCATCTGGCGAGTCTCGTTGAGGGAACTGTGCGTACCAACAGTGTTGTTTTTATTTTGAGCCTGATTCTGCTTTTTGGATTTTTATGCGAGCGGGTGGTTGAAAGCCTGCGATGGAGGTCTTAAATGTCTAAGTTAGGAAAAATATTTTATCTTTTGGCGGCGTTGAGCTTTGTTTCAGCGGTGGTTATCCGGCTGCTCATTGGAGGCTGGGTCCCCTTTTTGTGGATTTGCATAGCGCTTTCGATCGGATTTTTTGGTGGAGCGATATGGAACGACCGATTATTTTACCGTGATTTTTTTGGCATGAAGACAACCAAACAGGGTCTCAGTATGGGAGCACTCATTTGTTTGGTTATGGGTTTTTTGATTGCAGTCAATTTTATCGCTGTTCGTAAGTACAAGGTTTTTGACTTTTCGTCAGCCCAGCAAAACACACTTTCGGCTCAGTCGATTCAGCTGCTTAAAAGTTTGAACGCAGATCTTCAGGTATTTTACTTTTATCAAAAAGGGGCCGAAGGTGTTGAAGAAAACCGTAGGGCCTTTATTGAACTTTTAAAAAAGTATCAAGACCAAAGCTCTTTTGTGAAGCTTGAGTTTATTGATGTGAACGAGCGGCCAGATCTCACCGAAAAATACGGCGTCAATAAAGGCAATGGAGTTGTTTTTGTCGATTACAAGGGCAGAAAAAATCAAATTCAAAAAATCGATGAGCAAGAGCTTACGAGCGCGCTCGTTAAAGTGACTCGCGAAAAAGACAAATTGGTTTATTTCACTGTAGGACATGGAGAAAAAAATCTTGAAGACCTGCGTGAGACTGGTGGCATTGGCGCTTTTAAGGGCCTTCTTGAGGGCAATCGTTACACTGTGAAAACAGTGTCGTTGTCGGAAAAAGGCGAGGTCCCTGCGGATGCGGATGTTCTGTGTGTAGTCGGGCCAGTTCAGGCATTTCTAGAGCCAGAGATAAAGGCGATCGAAGCTTATCTTAGAAAAGGTGGCTCGCTTGTATTGTCGTTAGAACAAAAGTCTCATCACAATTTGCTGCCTCTTCTTAGCGAGCTTGGCGTTGAAGCGAAAGAAGAATATTTGGTGAACTTTGTTGATACCCAAGTGGGGCGGGCTGTAAACCCACAGGCGACAACAGGCATACAGTTTTCTCCGACTCATCAAATCACCAAGCCTTTCGAGAAAAACTTGTTTACAGTTTTTCGGTTGCCCATGCCGTTAGCGCAAACTGCGCATGCGCCAGAGGGGCTTGCAATTGATCCCTTGGTCAAAACTTCAGATAAGACGATGTCCTACAAAGACACCTCATTTAAAACAGCTGGTACCATTGGGACATACACTGTTGCGATGGCCGTCAAAGGTCGCTTTGCGGGAGCTGACCCTAAGGCTCCAGAGTTTTCAGCGGTGGTTTTTGGCGATGCAGACTTTATTAGCAATCAACTTTTATATCAAAACTTGAACCGTGACTTGGTATTAAACACGGTTGCGTTTTTAGCGAAAGAAGAGAACCTGATTAGTATTACGCCTAAGGAAATTGGAATTACAAAAATGCAGATGTCTGAGACTGCATTTTATGTTTTTATTTTCGGTTTCATTATATTATTGCCGTTGGCTCTTTTGATAGCGGGTGGAACTTTATGGATACGAAGGAGACATGCTTAATGATACGAAGGAGACACGCATAATGATCCGCAGGAGACATGCTTGAGAAAAGGAAAAGGTTTTCTCGCTTTTTTAATTTTAGCTGTGGCAGTGATCGGCTATGCCATTTTTGATTTTGTCAGCGAAAAAAAGAATGAAGAGCACAAGTCAGAAACATCTTTAATCCTTAATTGGAAAGCCGATCAAGTGGATGAACTCACTTGGCTTGAAGGTCCTGAGAAAATGAAACTTGTTCGCTCCGCAGAGGGGTGGAAGTTCACAGAGCCTTTGCAAGAAAAAGCAGACTCCGAGTCTATAACCACATTTATCGAAGGGCTTGTTTTAGAAAAATCAAATGCCGTCGTGGTCGAAGGCGCTGCTATTGATTGGAAGACCTTCGGATTAGACATGCCCAAGGCTAAAATTAAAATTCGTAAGAATTCAGGCGAAGAGGCCGAGTTCTTAATTTCTGCAAAAAAGAATTTTTCGGGTGATTCTTACTTCCGGGTTGGAACTGAAAATAAGGTTTTTTTGGTGAGCTCGACGTGGCAGCAGAAAGCTGAAAAAAAGGTTTTAGATTTTCGTGATCGAAGATGGGCTCGCCTCAGTCCTGCAGATGTTGAAACAATATTTTTTCAAAAAGGGAAAAATCAATTGTCTCTTTCTAAAAAAGGCAATGATTGGATCCAATCGACAGAAAATCAAATCAAATTGGATCAGAATAAAGTTCGCAAGCTTTTAACCGATCTTACAAATAACCAAGTGACGGGCTTTGGATTAAAAGCAGACTCAGCTCCTATGGCGAAGTTGCTGTTGACTCTTAAAGACGGAAAAATTTGGACTGGCGAGTTTGGTGTAACAAAAGATAAAAAGCACGTACTGTATGTTAAAGAGCTGGGGCTTAGCATGGAGCTAGCCGCTCAGAATGCCGACGATATTTACAGGCTCGATACCGACTCTTTGCGTGACCGATCAGAACCATTTCAGGTTCGTCGCGAAGATATAAAAAAGATAGAGATCAATCTGGGCTCACAAAAATGGACGATGACATCGGATAAAGACAAATGGAGTTTGGCTCCAGGCTCGACGGGAGCTATTTTGAATGAAGGTCTTTTGACAACTCTTTTGGGAAAAGTTGCGAGCCTTCAGGTGGCTGAGTTTATCAGCACCAATGATGCCGTAAATAAGTCTGCAAGCCAAGATCAGATGATTTTATATTCGGGTGACGGCAAGCTTTTGCTCGATTTAAAGCTGACTGGGCCGCAACCGCACAAAGTGAATGGTCTTGATAAGAGTGTTTACTTTGTTAAATCAAGTTTAGTTCCTTATGGTTTTACTATAAATGAGTCCGAATGGACCGGGCTCGACTGGAAAGCAGTGCTCACAGCACAAGCTAAGCCGGTTGAAGTCAAAGGAACGGAGATTAAGCAATGAGTTCAATTTTAGTTCAATCTCCGACACGTGTGGATCTTGCTGGTGGCACTCTTGATTTGTGGCCACTTTTTTTGTTTGTGCATGGTGCGCAGACTGTGAATGTGGCGATTGATATTTGGACACGAGTAGAAATTATCCCTACTTCCGGCAGTGAAATTATATTGGAATCTGCCGACTTAAATCTTAAGAAAACATATAAAAATCTTCAAGAGTGCTTAGCGGATCAAGATCCAAAAATGCACTTACTACAAGTTCAAATTAAATATTGGAAGCCGCAAAAAGGGTTTCATTTGAAGACTTCCTCGGAAAGTCCTGTGGGCGGCGGTTTGGGCGGCAGCTCAAGCCTAACTATCAGCCTGCTCAAAGCCTTTGAAAAATTTTGTGGTCGTAGCTCAGGCTCCACTCATCAGTTGGTTCAGTTGGCTCACAACATTGAGGCCGAGGTTTTAAATACTCCCACTGGAACTCAAGACTATTATCCAGCAGCCAGTGGTGGGTTGAACATTTTGACTTATGGTTATGATGGGATTGAGCAGAGTGTTCAATCGGTTGTTGGTTCACCTTTGTCTTCACATTTTATGTTGGTCTACACAGGGCGCTCGCATCATTCGGGCCTTAATAATTTTGAGGTTCTCAAAGGAGCTATCGGAAAAGACTCGAACACGATGAGGGCGTTAAATGATTTAAAATTGATCTCTCAGGACATGGTTAAGGCCTGCAAAGAATCAAAGTGGTCAGAACTCCCGTCTTTGTTTAGAAATGAATACGAGGCTCGTGTGCGTTTGGCTCCTGCTTTTTCATGCACAGAAATCACCGAGCTCAATCAACTGGCATTGCGCGAGGGAGCCGAGGCTGTTAAGATCTGTGGAGCAGGGGGCGGCGGCTGCGTCTTAGTTTGGGTGTCGCCGGCTCATCGTGAAAGGGTGGCTCTCGCGTGTCAAAAGGCCGGCTTCAAAGTACTCAGCGCAAAACCCGTCGACCTCAAGAGCTGATCAAGTTTTCTAGGTTTGTGGGCGTCTCGCTTTCGGGTGGCAAGTCCGATAAGGCCTGTGTCGCCGTTGTTGAGTATTATCCTGAGCACAAAAAAGTTTTTCTAGCCCGACTTTTTGAAAAAATAAAAAGCGAGCCTGGCGATGTTTCGGCAGATCTCAAGATTCATCAAATTATTTCGCAGTACGAAGGCGAGACCGAATCGGTGGCCTTCGATGTGCCTTTGCAATTGCCAAAATGCATGCGCTGCAAACTTAAATGTCCTGGCTACGAAGTCTGTGACGAAGAAGAAATCAAATGGCTGCGGAATCACTATGAAAAACTAAACCTAAAAAAGAGACCTAAAAAAGTCTTCACTCCCTACACTCAGCGCTGTGTTGAAACCTACCTTGCACAGGAGCTCGAAGAACCCTTTGAGCTACATCATGCTTTGGGTTCGAATTTAGCTCCGCTCACGGCTCGTGCTCATTTTATCACGCGCAGACTCAAGATGAAATTTATCGAGGTCTTACCGAAGCTTTCGATCTGGAGATTAGGGCTTCAATTAAAAGTTTCAAAAAGTCATTTGAGATTTCATCGTCATGCCGTGGGTGGCGATGAAAGCCGAAGAGTTTTTTTGCAGGCTCTCTCAGAAAAATTAGGTGTATTTATCTATCAACAAGACATGAAATCAATGATTGAAAACAATCATGCCTTTGAAGCTTTTATTTCGGCTTTGACGGGCTATTTGAGTCAGCAGAAGGTCACCGAAAAAAGACCCAATGATTTTCCAAAAAGCGAGAGCTGGATCGAGTTTCCGAAAGCAGATTGAGCCAGAATTTGAACAAAAAAAAGCCCCACCGAAGTGAGGCTTTTTGATTTTTACTTTAAAGCGAATTGCTTAGTCGTGGTGATCTAAATCCCAAGTTCGAGTCTCAGGCAAGAACAACATACCGACAACAAAAGTCATCAAAGCCACGCCAATCGGGTACCACAATCCATAGTAGATATCTCCAGAGGCCGCAACCATAGCAAAGGCCACGGTCGGCAAGAAGCCGCCAAACCATCCGTTACCAATGTGATACGGTAACGACATCGAAGTGTAGCGAATATTCGTCGGAAATAGTTCCACGAGATAAGCTGCGATCGGTCCGTAAACCATGGTCACATAAATCACCAAGATGGTCAGGATCAGTATCACCATAAAATAGTTGATTTGATCAGGATCTGCTTTGGCTGGGTATCCAGCTGTTTTCAACCCTTCGGCCACTTGCTTGGTGAAGTCACCCATTTTGGTTTTGAATTCATCGGCAGGTATGCCAGTGCCTTCGAAGCTGCTAATAACGGCAAGAGTTCCGATTTTAACTTGCGCCGGAGATCCCGCAGGGCCAGCTTCGTTCGTGTATGAAATCCCTTTCGAAGCCAGAGCTGTTTTTGCAATGTCACAAGAAGATGTGAACTTTGCTTTTCCTACCGGGTCGAACTGAAAGCTACATTGAGCGGGGTCAGCCACCACAGTGATTGGATTTTTTTCTTGCGCTTGAAAGAACGCCGGATTGGCGTTTTGCGACAGAGCCTTGAACAAAGGAAAATAAGTCAATGCAGAGATCAAACAGCCAGCCATGATAATTGGCTTACGACCAATTTTATCTGACAAAGTACCAAATAAAATAAAGAACGGAGTGCCTAATGCCAGAGCAGCAGCAATCAAAAGATTGGCCGTTTTGCCATCGACATTAAGAGTTTTTGTAAGAAAGAACAAAGCGTAGAATTGGCCGGTATACCAAACAACAGCTTGTCCAGCCGTGGCACCAAAGAGTGAAAGCAAAACAACTTTGAGGTTGCCCCATTTTGCAAAAGAATCTCTGAGTGGAGATTTTGAGCCTTTGCCTTCAGCTTTCATTTTATTGAAGGCCGGAGATTCATGAAGTTGAGCCCTGATATAAACAGAAACAATTAGCAACAAAATTGAAATCAAGAATGGAATTCGCCATCCCCATTTTTCAAAGTCATCACCAGTGGCCGTACGGCAGCCAAGAATAACGAGTAACGAGAGAAAAAGTCCTAGCGTTGCTGTTGTTTGAATCCAAGCAGTATAAGCTCCGCGCTTACCCATGGGAGCATGTTCAGCAACGTAAGTGGCAGCGCCTCCGTATTCTCCACCTAGAGCTAGTCCCTGCAATAAGCGGAGAAAGACTAGAATGATCGGAGCTGTGATCCCGATGGACTCATAAGAGGGAAGAAGTCCAACAATCGCGGTTGAGACCCCCATGATCAAAATTGTAACAAGGAAGGTGTACTTGCGGCCTACCAGATCGCCAAGACGACCAAAAAAGATCGCACCAAAAGGTCTGACAGCAAAGCCTGCAGCAAATGCCATCAATGCGAAGATGAAGCCAGTTGTTTCATTCACGCCCGAGAAAAACTGTTTACTGATGATAGCTGCGAGCGAACCGTAAAGGTAAAAATCGTACCATTCAAAAACGGTTCCCAATGAAGAAGCGAAGATCACCTTCTTTTCTTCAGCGGTTATGCTATGCGTTGTTGTTTGGGCCACAAGGCCTCCTCTGCTGTTGTTTGTCAGACCTGTTTGTTTCATGATCAACAAGCTAGAGTAAATAGTCAAAAGAGAACTCATGCCAAGGACATATTTATTATTTATTCTCAGCTTGGGATTTAGCTCTTTTGGGCAAGGGCCAGTTTGAAACGTCGGGTGCAATGAAATTTCAAAGTGAGATTTTTATGAAAGCAGAAATTTATTTTTATCAGCTGTTCGAAAGTGAATCGTCGACTTACACTTATATTTTGGGAGATCGCTCAACTCGCGAAGCTGTGATTATTGATCCGGTTCTAGAAACGGTGGAACGAGACCTCGAGTTGATTTCGGAGTTGGACCTCAAACTTAAATATATTTTAGAAACCCACATTCACGCGGATCACATAACCGGAGCAGGTGAGATTCGCCGAAGGACCAAATCCAAAGTCGCTCTCAGCGAGCATTCTGGCGTGGATTGTGCCGATATTTTTTTGCGAGATGGTCAAGTCTTAACTTTAGGGGAAATGCCTTTAAAGGTCATAGCTACTCCTGGCCATACGGACTCTTGTATTTCATTTTTATTTCAAGGGATGGTATTTTCTGGAGACGCACTTTTGATCCGAGGTTGTGGGCGCACAGATTTTCAGCAGGGATCTGCTGAGAAACTTTTTCATAGTGTTCGTGAAAAACTTTTTACGCTACCGCCTCTGACTTCTATCTATCCAGGCCATGATTATAGAGGCCGAACGGTTTCCTCGATTGCAGAAGAAAGAGCACATAATTCTAGGCTGGGCTTAGACAAAAGTATTGATGACTTCAAAGCCATCATGGCTGGTTTGAAATTGGAGCCTCCCAAAAAAATCAAAGAATCTGTTCCAGCAAATTTGGTGTGCGGCGATCTTTCGCGCCGAGCTTAAAGTGCGATCTCGACCTATGTCGAGGTAAAGCCAGAATTCACTTACAAAATGTTAAGAGTGCTCGGTTATGTGCCGATAGATATTGGTATTTATGGTCTTTGCTTACTACGCATGCAGAGGGCTTTGTAGGCACATTTACGAAACGAGACGATCATGGCAAAAATTTTGATCTGTGATGACAGTCGGTTTATGCTGACGCTTTTTGAAAAAGGGCTAGTAGCTGCCGGGCTTGAAGTTGTCGGCAAAGCTCTTGATGGAAACGAGTGTATTGCGCTTTACCAGAAGCTCAAGCCCGATTTAATTCTTCTTGATATCACTATGCCAAATAAAGACGGGAGAGATTGTCTCAAAGAACTTCTAAAAATAGATTCTCAGGCCAAAGTTGTGATGGTGACTGCCGTGGGAGACGAAGCCGTTAGAGCCGAGTGCCTCAAGCTGGGAGCCAAAGATTTTATTGCTAAGACTAAATTGAGTTCACCGGCCAGTTTTAATCTTGCGGTTCAAGAAACTTTATTGCCAATTCTTAAAATTGAGACGAGCAACGCTCCTAAGGGGTCTAAAGTTTCATGACAGGTTTTGCTAAGTTGTCTCCTGATTCAGAGGCTACTATCGACTCTCAGCTTATCGAGGCTGCGAGCGAGTACGCTCAGACTTTGACTCGATTGTTGGGCTCGATGTTCTCGGCAGAACTGACGGCCGGTGAGACAAAGCTAGATGAGCTGGGACAATTTTCAAATTATGAAATTATGATTTCTTTGATGTTTACGGGATCTTTTTATGGTGAGTTTGTTCTTTCAATGAGCCTTTCGCAGGCTCAAGCTATTTTGGGAATTTTTTCACCGTCAGAGCAAAATGCAAAAGAGCAGTGTGCAGAAGTGTTAAGTGAAATATTAAATATGGCATCTGGTGAGTGCTTTTCTAAGCTTGTACAAGAAAATATGAAATTAACTTTAACAGCACCTAAAGTTGTTTTTGGTAGAGTAAAGTTCCCTAGAATCAAAGCTGGAAAAACAGTGCTTTCTTATCGCGGGCAGGAGGCAATTGAGTGTCTTCTCTATTTAGATCGTATGAAGTTAGACATAGACTCGTCTTATCGTTCTACTCTTGGCGAGCTGAAGATTCTTAATCGAGACCTTCTTGAAGCTCTCGAAAAACTTCAGGCCCAGCAGCAACATTTAATTCAATCAGAAAAAATGGTAGCCCTTGGTACAATGGCAGCGGGGGTGGCACATGAGATCAATACTCCGCTATCGACGATTATCCTGGCCGAAGAGCAAATGAAAGAGTCAATTTCTGAGGGGCAGGTCGATGCAAAAGCGCTTTTTAAAATGTTGTCCGTGATTGAAAAGACGACGCATAAAATTTCTAGAATCACAAAAACTTTGCGATTCTATGCCAGTGACAATCGAGGTGAGGCTGTTGAATTAAAAAAATTGGATTATATTGTTCATGAGGCTGCTCTTCCTCTCAAAGAGGCAATGCTCAAAAAAAATATTCGCATCATCATCGATGGCTCCTTGTCGTCTGTTGAGGTTGAATGTCGGCCCGTGCAATTAGCCCAGGTATTTTATGATCTTATGCAAAATTCAATTTATGCCATTTCTGACTTTACGAACAAATGGATCCTCATCAAATGTTCTGAACATGGAGGCGAGGTCTCTATCAGTGTTGTCGATTCGGGGGAAGGTATTGCAGAAGCGGTTCAGGGCAGAATATTTGATCCGTTTTTCACCACTAAAAAATTTGGCGATGGCATCGGCTTAGGGCTCAGCCAAGCGCGGGGAATTCTAAATGGTCATGGGGGCCAAATTCATTTAAAACCCCGCTCGAAAAACACCGAGTTCGTTCTAACTTTGCCCATAAAAAGAACGCAAAAAGCCGCGTAGCATTCTCGTTGACACGGTCTCTGTGTGGTTTAGCCTCAATCTATGAAAAAAATTTATCTTACAATCGCTCTGCTTTTTTCAATAAACACTCTGGCTCTTAATCTCGAGGAAGTGCCTTCAGACTATTGCAATAATGAATATGCAGTTTGCAAAGAGCCAACAATTAAAATCGTGAACTCCTACTTTACGGGAAGTGCACCTCTAGTTTTATCAGATCAGGCACTTTTCGTAGGTTCTTGCTACATGGTTGGCGAGGGGTACAATCCAGAACAAGAACAATACGCTTATATCTATTTTAGACGCCAGAGCAGTCAGTTTGGTTTTTATGGTTCGTTCGCATTTATGTTCAGCGAGAATCCTTACCAAAATATGACTGTTGCCGAGGCGTCAGAAAAAAATCCTGAAGTATCAACAATGTTGATTGCAGAGAATTCAAAAAACTGGAATGTGATGGCGAATGAGAATCCACCCATAGAGTATTTTTTTCGTCAGAGCCCGGATCAATCTTTATCGATGATTGGTTTTTGGGGCAGCGGCCCAACGATCAATTGTAAGCTCTATAAAAAGTAAAAGCTCATAATAGCCGTTATTAATTACGTTGGGCGCTTGCTTCGACTTCGCTGATGATTTTTAAGTTGCTCTCGTAAATTTCAGCCACAGATTGTATAACTGCATTGAGGGCATTTATAAAGCTATAAAGTTAAGTTTATCTGCATCTAACTGTCTTTAGTTTTTAGCTAATAAATTCAAATCTCAGGGACTGAGCCAGCAAGACGAAAAATAAGATACCACGAAGGACCCAAAGGGCCGTGCGAAGCCAATTTGTTTTTAGTAGGCGCTCCCACGATTTTTGGTCAAAACCTGAAGCAAGACGATTGTGCAATGGAACGCTAATTAAAAACGTGATGATCCAAAGAAATAGAACAACAGTGGCATTTAGAATTAGCCAGCTGTTTCCATTGTGTGCAATCCAAAACGAAGATACTAGTTCCAGGCACATTGCGGGGCCGGCAATAAATCCAAGAGCGTTTGAGTGCTTTAAATGGAATTCCGTGAATCTATCTCTGTCAATTTTGTCAAAGCTCGGATAATGAATAAATTGTATAACTGAAACGACGCCCGCCATGTAGATGCAACTAGCGAACTGCACTGACCAAGCGATTGTATCTATCGATATCATCACGGCTTAAGCTTTACTTCGCAGTAAGGACTGCTCTCGCAGGATTTTCTTGGCAGCAGAGGACGAACTTTAGCAAAAATCGCGTAAAAAGATCGTAACACTAAATGAACGGGTCGGACACGGGCCATCGGACCCAGAAAGCGCAGGGCTGGAAGCTCTTCCCAGATTGCAATAAAAGCATCAATACCAACGTGAATGTGGCCAAATTTGTTACGGACATGCATTGTTTTGTGGATCTCAGCGGGATCAAGGCCTTCGGTGGCGGCATCAAATGCCGATGTTGTTATATCAATGAAATTAATTTTTTCTGAACCTTTCATGCCTTTATAGTGATTAATCTCTCTGGAGCAAAGGTGGCAGAGCCCATCGTAGTAAACGTTCAAATTTTTTTGGATTTCAGTCTGTATATCGGTTGCCATACTTAACCCACTCTCATGAATTTAGTTGTTGATGCGAATCATGATATAAATTAGTCGTCTGGTACCTAACCAGCCATCACATTTTTTTCTTGTAAAACGAAAGAGTAACTTCGCCCAGGTCAAATCCAAACTTACTCATTTTGGATTTGTTGAGCATGACCTCATCGCTCATTAGATACATCCAATCGTCAAATTGCACGTGGTATGTTTTGGTACCAACGGGCAAATCGAGAGTGTATTTCCAATGAAATGCATTTCCGGCGGACTCGCCATGAGCTTCTCCAATGACGTCACCGGCTGTGCCGACATATTTTCCATCAGATTCTTTGGTCAAGTTCCAGACTCTTCTTGATTTGGTGCCATCGGAATAAACAAAGTCTTCTTCTAGCGTTCCGGAATTGCCTTTCCATGTGCCTTTCATCAAAACCTTGAACCTTTTCACAACTAAGCCAGATCTATCTTGAAAGAATCCGAACGCTTCCAAGTTGCCATTGAGGTAGTCTTCAAGAACAAGCTTGGGAGTCTCATTTTTGTAGTCTTGAATTTGCGCCGTCGAGCAACCCGTGAGAATTCCAATTGCTGCCATCATAAAATAGATTCCCTTCATGAGATTTTTTCTCCATTCACATTGAATTCGAATGCAATTTCAGTTTTTACCGAGTTTAAAAGAATCCCTGAGCGAGCAACTTTTTTTAGAATCATTTCTGCTCTAGACATATCTGGGGTTCCCTCTAGGTCGATCGACATAAGGCAAGCTTTAGCGAAGGGCTGGTTCTTAGTATCTTTATCTAGAATCAGCTTTGATTGAACATTTATTGAATCAAATTTTAGCAGCGAGGCACCTGAAAAGACCTTGAAGGTGGCCACGTAACAATTTGAGAGAGCCAGTAAGAAAAAGTCCTCGGGGCTAAGAGCTCCGCCATTTCCCCCAAACTCTTGTGGGATTGCGCATGAAGCCTCATTCCCACTAGCTGACACAGACCATGGATTTTTTGTATCGGGACCTGATTGAATTTCGGCAGAAAATGAGAGCGGGTAGCTAATCACAGCTGGCCTCCTAATGTTTGCAGACAATTTTCGAGTTCATAAAAATTTGCGATACTGTTGAGTGAGGACTGGGGATCATTGATGAGGCCGGGGGCTTGGCGCCCAGCGATTAAAATTTGCAAATGAGATCCGATCTTTTTTTGCACTTCATTGACATAAGAAAGTAACTCCTGTTGAGCGCCCCCTTTTTTTGAAGCGGTTGAGACAATCAACAAGTGCGAGGCCTCAAACCTGAGAGCAGTTTCTGATAGGTCTCTTGCGGGAGTGTGTGGCCCCAAGTAAAGAGAGACAAAGCCATAACTACGAATCAGAAGTTGAGCTAGCAAAAGTCCGATATCGTGATGATCTCCCTCGGGCGTCGCGAGCACGAATTGATTTTTTTTGTTTTTTAAGCGCGAGCCTTTTTTATTTTCGAGCTCAGAAAGAACGGCGTATATTTTCTCTTTGAGGAGCGAAGAAAAAATATGTTCTTGAGAAATGGAAACAACACCAGCTTCGACATTTGAAGTTAGTGCTTGGACAATAGGTAGAAAAAATTCGTGAACAAGTTGAGGGGTATTGGGGGCCGAGCTGTTTTTGAATAGTGACTTAAGTTCTGCCCATTTTTGCAAAGCCATCAGCTCCATAGCGTGTGCAATCAATTCTGGTCTGTGCTCAGTTCCTGATCTAGTTGTTAGGTCTTCAGTCTGTTCAAATAACTTTTGAAGTTTTTGATTATTGAAATTTGCGATTTGTCCGATTTTATGGCCGCGTTTGAGCAGCTCTCTGAACAGAAGCGCTCGCTCGATATCGCTCTTATTGTACTCGCGCCGGCCAGTGTCGCTCCTTCGGGGGGCAAAGGCGCTGTAACGGGTTTCCCAGCCCCGAATTGTAAATTCGGTCAGGCCCGTGAGTTCGACCACTTGGCGTATTGAAAAGATGTCGTTTTTAGCCATGGTCCTAGTCTATAAAGCAAACCCTATTTTGTATAGATATTTCTAGACAAAATAGGGTTGTTTGTGGTATTATCGAGTATATTGGAGAGGTAATAATCTTGGGACTGTCTCGCGCGCTCAAATTAAAAATTGATTCTTTGTCTTTAGAGGACGTCGACCGACTTATTAGAATGGGCTGGGAAGATCGCACAACTTTTGAAGTCATCGATCACCAATTTAATATTTCTCAGAATGAATTTATTCGCTTTATGCGCTCGCAACTCAATCGCTCAGATTTTGTCCGATGGCGAAAGAGAATCTCCGAGCATGGGCATCTCAAGCAAGAAAAAAAGAGGGGTTTTAAGACGGACCGTTTTAAATGCACTCGTCAGTCTGCGGATGGAATTACTAAGGGCTGGAAGTGACCTCAAGAGTGGTTCTTCCCAGTCTGCTTCAGGTTGAGATCGAAAAATTATGCAATCAAGGACTCATTTAACGTAGAAAAATTTATTCGCAGTCGAACTGCCAATCGAATGCGGTCTCCGTGGTTTTCGAAAAAACAGTAATTTCGAAAACACTTAGGTTGCTATTGCAAAAAATGACTTTTTTGTTGGCAACAAAAGCTTCAGTTGGTCTTCTGCACTGACCAATTTTTAGCTCACTTTCCGAAGTCAAGTGAGCTTCGTAACTATAAGATTCGTTGGCTTTCTGAATTGAGCCGATTTGATTCTTTTTTAAACACTCCTCATTGAATTGTGGCTTTCCGAAATATGGATCGTAAGATTGAGTAAAGAGAGCTTGCAGAAA
>CANCBY010000008.1 GCA_947374445.1 Pseudobdellovibrionaceae bacterium | reverse complement strand
GAAGAGCTTTGCGACCGCGTCGGCATCATTAACAAAGGCGAGCTTAAGTACGTTGGTGAAACTAAAAAGATCATCAAAGATCTGACCAAACGCCATGTGAGTATCGAGTTGATGAACAAAGAGCACGTCAGTTTTGAAATCCCAGCTGGCATGGGCGTTGGGGAGCTTTTGACTCAAAAGAACATCAAAGTTTCCGAGATCCAAGATCTTAAAACTCGAGAAGGCACACTTGAAGAAGCCTTTTTATCTCTTCTTAATTCGGGCGCGAATCATTCTGGAGCCAGCAAATGAAGACAATCAATCCTTGGATCCCATTTTTAATGCTTCTTCGCCGCGAGATTCATCGCTTTATCAAAGTTTTGGTACAGACGGTGGTGACTCCGTTTATTTCGTCTTTTTTGTACTTGATGGTTTTTGGTATTACCTTAGGCGCCAACGTTGAGCCGCAAAAAGGTCATACTTATTTGGCCTTCTTAATTCCTGGGCTTTGCATGATGGGCTTGATCAATAATGCTTTTCAAAACTCATCGAGCTCAGTGACCATCGGTAAATTCACAGGAGAGCTTGAAGATCTTAAGGTTTTGCCACTCAGTCATCACCAAATCATTTGGGCTATGTCGTTAGCAGCTGTCGTGCGTGGCAGTCTTGTGGCTTTGATCACTTACATTGTGGGATCAGGCTTTCATTACTATCAATACGGAGAACTCTTGGGAGTCGCAAGTCCAGGGTATTTGGCCTACTTCGTTGTCGTTGGTGGTTTGCTTTTTGGAATGCTTGGTATCTCGACCGCATTCTGGGCAAAGACTTTTGATCAGCTCTCGGCAGTTTCTGCTTTTATTCTTTTGCCATTAACTTATTTAGGTGGGGTGTTTATCAGCATCGATCATTTGCACCCATTTTGGCAGGGGATCGCAAAACTTAATCCGCTACTCTACCTTATCAATGGTGTTCGTTATGGAATTTTGGGCATTAGTGATGTTCCGATGGAATCCGCTTTGATAATTTCAGCCGTGGGCCTTGTGGTGTTTTACAAATTAGCAGACCACTCGTTAAAGAGCGGAAGTTTCAGTCGTTGGTAATGTTCCAAGATATTTGAAGGAAGTACTATGTTTGATAATTTGTCTGAAAAAATTCTCGGAAGTCTAAAAAAAGTTCGTGGGCAATCCAAGATTTCAGAAAGCAATATTGAGGATTCGCTCAAAGAAATTCGCATGAGCCTGCTCGAGGCCGACGTAAATTTTAAAGTTGTTAAAAACTTTATTGACCGAGTGAAAACTAAGGCCCTAGGTGCTGAGGTTTTGCAAAGTGTATCACCTGGTCAGCAGTTCGTAAAAATCGTTCATGACGAACTCAAAACCACTCTTGGTGGCGAGACCATGGATATTAACCTTCGCGAAAAGCCGGCCGTTATTTTTATGGTGGGTCTGCAGGGCGCCGGTAAAACCACTTCCGCAGCAAAACTTGCTCTTTTTATTCGACAAAAATTCGGCAAAAAAACAGGTCTAGTTCCTGCCGATGTTTATCGTCCAGCGGCCATCGAGCAATTGCAGACATTGGGTCGTCAAAATAATTTTCCAGTCTATCCCTCAGTGGCTACAGATAAGCCTGAGGACATCGTTCGCAATGCCAAAAAATGGGCTAACGACAATATGTGCGACGTTGTGATCGTCGACACTGCGGGGCGCCTGCAGATCGATGAAGAACTGATGTCTGAGCTCGGTCGTTTGAAGCAAATTTGGGAGCCACACGAGGTTTTGCTCGTAGCAGATGCGATGCTAGGTCAGCAATCCGTGGCGGTAGCTGAGGGCTTTCACTCGCGCTTAGGTCTGTCAGGCTTAGTACTCACACAAGTAGATGGTGATGCCAGAGGCGGGGCAGCACTTAGTATTCGTGAGGTCACAGGTATTCCGATTAAATTCTTAGGTGTGGGCGAAAAAGTTTCAGCCCTCGAAGTTTTTCACCCCGATCGCTTGGCTTCAAGAATTCTTGATATGGGCGATGTGCTCTCACTGGTCGAAAAAGCTCAAGAATTTGTCGATGAAAAGTCAGCTCGTGAGCAAGCTCGCAAAATGATGAAAAATCAGTTCACCATCGAGGACTTTTTATCGCAGATACAGGCACTTAAAAAGATGGGCGGAATGGAGAGCATCCTGAAATTATTACCAGGCATGGGTGAGCTTTCAAAACAGATGAAAAACATGGCCCCGCCAGATGCTGAAATGAAAAAAATCGAGGCGATCATACATTCAATGACTCCAAAAGAACGCCGTGAGCCCCGCATATTAAATGCCTCGCGTCGTGAGCGTATTGCAAAGGGGTCTGGCACCCAAGTGCAGGATATAAACCGCTTTGTGAAGCAGTTTGAGCAGTCTCAAAAAATGATGTCAGGTATGATGAAGGGTATGGGGCGAGGGATGAAACTGCCATTTTAATCAACAAAATGGACACTTTATCGGCCTTTATTTTCTTTCTGATTGCAAAGCCCTTTGATTTTCGATATTCAAGACCCCTCTGAAAGGACCTATTAACATGGTTGTTATTCGACTTGCACGATTTGGAACAAAACACGCGCCGAAGTATCGCATCACCGTTGCAGACTCTAAAAAGTATGTAACTAAGAAATACATTGAGGTGATCGGCACTTACAATCCAACTCCAGGTGGCACTGAAAAGAAGATCGTTCTTGATCTTACTAAAGCCAACGAGTGGATCAAAAAAGGAGCTCAGCCTACAGAGCGTGTTAAGCACGTTATGAAGCTGGCTCAAGCTCAGGCTTAAGTTGTTCTCCCAATAAAGGTGATATTAACTGAAAGGTTTGCTTTTTTAGTGGCAAGCCTTTTTGTTTTTGTATTTAATATCTTTATTGCTTGCACTTGTTGCCTTCATAAATGCGGACCTATGCTTGATAGAGCTAATTGATGTAGCTAATTGATAGAGCGGAGTAAAAATGGACGATTCAAGTTTGAAAGAATTAGTAGAGTTTATGGCGAAAGCCTTGGTGGACGAGCCAGACCAAGTTGAAGTCAACGAAGTGGTCGGAGAGCAGACAACAGTTGTTGAACTTAAAGTTGCCAAAGGCGACTTGGGTAAAGTGATTGGTAAGCAAGGTCGCACAGCTCGCTCTATGAGAACAATTCTAAATGCCGCTTCAACTAAGTTACAAAAACGAAGCGTTCTAGAGATCGTTGAGTAGATATTTGAGTAGATAGCTGAAAAGGCTCGTTGAGCAGACGGCCCTAGCGAAAAGCTGAGTGTGCTGTTGTAAATACAAGTGCGCACAACAGAAGCATTGCGCCAAAATTAAATTTAATCTATGACCCTCTAAGTATTCACTAGCAGAATTTAGAGGGTCTTTTTTTGTCTGAAAACACAAACTGGAAACACATTGGTAAAGTCAAAGACGCCCACGGCCTCAAGGGTGAGCTTTATGTCCTCGTCTTTTCGGGTGAGGCGGCTTGGGCAAAAAAATTGAAATTCTTTAAGCTGGCCGAAGAAGTCTACGAAGTTGAATCAGCAAAGATCTTTAAACAAGGGCTTATCCTAAAACCAAAACTTATTACTGATCGAAATCAATCTGAAGCTCTTAAGGGTTTGCCTTTTTTTATTCCAGAAACTCTGCTGACTTCGCAAAAGGGCGAGACGATTTACCTCTCTGAAATCATGGGCTTCGAAGTTTATGATAAAGATGTTTTGCTGGGTGTGATCAGGAGCACTTCAATGAATGGCGGGCATGATCTTTTGCAAGTCGAGCTGAGGTCAGGGATTTTGATTGAGATTCCATTTGTTGAAAGCTTTATCGAAAAAATTATTTGGGATAATCGTCGCCTTATGATGAGTCTGCCTGAAGGACTTATTGAGATTCAAGTTGGAAAATCTGGACCCAAAGACGATGGCCAAGATGATGAAGGCTCAGATTTGTGAAGACTTACCATGTGATCACCGTCTTTCCAGAGATGATTCATGCAATCACAGATACAGGTGTGATTGGACAGGCGCAAAAAGCTGAAAAAATAAAGATTAAGACTTATAATCCTAGAGCGGTCACAACGGACGTTCATAAAACAATCGACGACAGGCCATTTGGTGGCGGCGACGGAATGCTGATGCTGGCTGAGCCCTTGGCTCTGACTTTGAGTTCTATTTTTCAGTCCGGCTTTCAGACGGGCCCAGTAATTTATTTGTCTCCACAAGGAGCAATATTTGACGATAAAAAAGCTCAAGAGATAGCAAAGCTCGATTCAGTCACGCTGATTTGTGGTCGCTATGGGGGCGTCGATCAAAGGTTTTTAAATCAGCATGTCGATGAAGAGATTTCGATTGGCGATTATGTGCTTTCGGGGGGAGAGATTGGGGCTGCTGCGATCATCGATGCTTCGGCTAGATTTGTTCCAGGAGTTTTGGGTCATCACGAATCTGCAAGCAATGACAGTATTACTTCGGGCTTGCTAGAGGCTCCGCAGTTTACTCGGCCTCGCGAATGGCAGGGGGCCTCGGTCCCTGAAGTCTTACTTTCTGGCAATCATGCCCATATCGAGGAGTGGAAGCTTTTTATGGGGGTGCTAAAAACACTTCAGAAGCGCCCAGAGGCTCTCAAGATTAGTCGATTTGAAATTAAAAAAATGAAAAAATTTGAGCAATTCGTTCTTGAACTTTCAGAACAAGAGAGAGAAGTTCTCGACCTCTCAAAGGCAGACTTTGAGCGCATCCAACAAGGAATCAAGAAGTGGTAGATAGTTCCTCAGCCTCAGTTGTTGTCCCCAGATTGGCTATTGGCCTTGTTCATTACCCAATAATTGATCGTCAAAAAGACGTTGTTGCTACCAATGTGACCAATTTTGATATCCATGATATCGCCCGGGCGGCCACGGTCTATGGGGTTGAGCGCTACTATGTGATTCATCCGCAAAAAGAGCAGTTGATGTTTGTCGATCGTATTTTAGATCATTGGCGGGTGGGCGAGGGATCAAAATTTAATCCCTATCGCAAAACAGCGCTCTCAAATGTATTAACTGCTCCCAGTCTTGAAGCAGCTAAGGCCGATTGGGGGGTGGATTGCTTTACGGTTGCCACTCATGCCAGGCCTGTGCCCGGAACTCAGCAATTTAGCTTTCCTGAGCTACATCAGACGATCCGTAAACCTGGGGCCAAGCCTTGTTTTTTGATCTTTGGGACGGGTTTTGGCCTGACCGAAGAGTTTATGCAGTCGTGTGATGGGGTTTTGGAGAGCATTAAAGGAGCTCCACCCCAGGATTACCGCCATCTTTCTGTGCGTTCGGCAGTAAGTATCTGTCTTGACCGCGTTATGGGGCCGTGGTAACTCCTTCACTCGATTATTAAACGATTCAGGATGAGTCGACATTGTGCTAACAATGGGATAACTTTGAATGATATTTTACTAACAATTAAGTTAGGATGTAGGAAACATTATGGCTGAAAAAAAAGCGACAAAAAAACCAGCTGCTAAAGCAGCGAAAGCTCCAAAAGTTAAAAAAGCATCTCAAGCTGGTGGCGAGACAAATCTTATCCGTCGCGTGACTATTAAGGCGAAAAACCCACAGATCAATACTTTCAACACAGGTGATACTGTGAACGTATTTGTTAAAGTTAAAGAGGGCGAAAAAGAACGCACCCAGCTTTACAAAGGCATCGTGACTAAAATTCAAGGCGCTGGCGCTGCGAGGTCTTTCACCGTTCGTAAGATTTCAGCGGGTGTTGGAGTTGAGCGTACTTTCCCGTTTGCATCTCCAATCATTGAAAAAGTGGAGCTTCTTTCAACTGGTAAAGTTCGTCGTTCACGTTTGTTTTATCTTCGCGGTTTGCAAGGTAAAGCAGCTAAAGTTGAATCTGATATCGTCAGCAAATCTGCTGCGGTTAATACAACAACTGCTGAATAAACAATTTGAAATCATCATCTGCCGGATCATTGAAATCTGAACCGGCTCTTGAATTAATTAATTGGAAGGCCTACGGGCCTTTTCCAGTTTTTGGCGTCGACGAAGTAGGGCGTGGCTGTTTAGCTGGTCCGGTCTACGCGGCTGCCGCCTTTTTAAAATCTGATCAACACATTGAACTCCTTACTGACTCCAAGCTTATTTCCGAAAAGCGGAGAGAACTTATTGCGCCATTGGTTCACGCGGATCATGAGGTCTGCATCGCTTCTGCAAGCGTTGAAGAGATCGACGAGCTCAATATTCTGCAAGCCAGCCTTCTGGCCATGCAAAGAGCAGTGGTGGGTCTCGCGCAGCGCTTGGGTTTTGAAGAGGGGCATGTTCTGGTCGATGGCAATCAGCGGATTCCTGGTCTGAGTCGTCATCTTCCTCGATTTTTGCAAACTCCTATTATCAAAGGTGATTTGCGTGCGGCGCCTATCTCGGCTGCGAGTATTGTAGCAAAAGTGGCCAGAGATCATCTCATGGCCGAGCTCGGGAAAGAGTTTGCAGGCTATGGATTCGAAAAACACAAAGGCTACGGCAGCGCGGCCCACAGAGACGCCATTAAAATCTTGGGACCCACGGCCCATCACCGACAAAGTTTCTCGGGAGTCAAAGAGCACCTATCCGCAAGGCGCTCATAGTTCTTCACATGAGCGGGGGCTTCACTCTGAAAGACTTGTTTATAAGTACTTCAAGGCTCGCGGCTATCGACTGGTAAGGCATCGGTTGAGAACTCCTTGGGCAGAAATTGATTTAGTTTTGCGAGCGCCAAAGGGAGTTTTGGCTTTAGTTGAGGTTAAATCTGTTAAGCATTCAGATTTCTTTGTGAATCGAATTTCAAAAAGACAAAGAATAAGACTTTTAAGAGCGCATTCGGTTTTTGCCGAAAAAGAGGGGTATTGTCTTTTAATGCTGGCCATCGTCAACGAGTGTGATGAAGTACTTGTTTTCGACGACGTATTTCGATGAAATTGAGATATGAAAATATTTTTAAGACCAGCCGCTTTGATGTTAATTTTTATACTATCTATATCTGGTGTTTCTCAGGCGGAGCCGTTGAAGGACTTTCTGATTAGCAGTGCTTATGGGACTGCTGCTGGGGCTCTTGTTGGGGTGGCTTCACTGGCGTTTACGGATGATCCAGGCAGCAAGCTGAACAATATTGCGAGAGGAGCATCGCTCGGACTTTATGCTGGAATGGGTTTGGGCCTTTACATGGCCTATGGAAATACGAATTCAGTCGATTCTCGCGTAGAAAACTCCGCTGAAAGTCATCTATGGCTTCAAGCGCAATGGAAACGCAATCAAATTGAAGGTTTGAGTCTTCAGACGGTGTTCGCTAGATTTTAAGTTATCGGATGAAGTAGTTTTTTTGCAGGATTGCAGGGATGCAAGTTGGAGACTAAATAAAAATGCCGCTTTCGTGTAATCAGTTGTTCTTAAAGATATCTTTTTTGTTTTTGTCTTTGATTGCGGTAAGTGGTCATTGTGTCGCTCCAGTAAAGACAGCAAAAAACGGTGAGAATTCAATTCCAATTCATTTCGATGTTGTGGGCGATGGTCTTGAGCTTGAACCTGTAGAACTTGAATATGATGCGAGTTCTCAGTCGGAGCTAATGATAGGCGGCTTTAATCTTAGCGAGAAGACCGTGGTCGCTCGACTTATTCCTGTGAAGAAAATGGGAAGTCGAATCGTTAAGACTTGGCCGGCTGAAGAGCAGAATAATGTCTACTTTCTTTTTCAGTGGCCTCAGGCTTTGATTTCGAGCGGAAGCTTAGAAATGATCTCTAGGTCTGGGCGTGTTTTACAAAGTTTCGATGTGGACACAGGAAAGCCTTCTGTTTGGCAGGAGACTTTGAATCGATGGCGTTCGGAGGCTTTGAAGCACGGAATGGCAAAAGAAGCTGTTGATACAGCACCCATTTTTAAAATTGGTTTCGGGAGCATGATAGATATAAGCGGTGAAAAGTCTCTGTTTGTGGCTGGAATGGAGCCATTCAGGTTTTGTTTGACTCGGCAAAAGGATGCTGAAGGGTTTTCAAGAATCTGTACAGCCAGGTATCAAGTTACTGGAAGTCCGGGCTCGTTAAGTTTGTCTTTGGTTCCGAGGGCAGCTTCACCGGCGCGTGTTTTGATTGGACGAAGTATTGTACCTATAAAGGATTCGGTGGCTGTGCCGGCTGGAAACCAAGTTCAGTTTTTTGCTGAAATGTCGGGCGGAATGAGTTTTGAGTTTGTGTCAATCCCATCAACTTTAAATGTTGTTGAGATGACGGCTGATGTTGGTGCTCCATCTGCTAAGATGGTGTCGTTTGGCCTAAGACCATTTCAGGCGCACCGTGATTTGCCACGTGCAGCCGAGGACTTTTTTGATCGTTTTGGTTTTAAGCAAACTATCGGTGATCTACGGGAGTTTTGGGAGACATCGATCCCATTGAGTTTGCCAGTGCTTTACATGCCGGGGCCCGGTGGGGGCGTGTTTAAGCATAAAATGAAGGTTTCAATTTTGCCCTCAGAATCGATTCGACCTTATTTGTCGGGTAGAACTGTTGATGGTTCATACGTTGATGGTGTTAAAGTATTTGGACGTGCAGCCCCTGGAACCAAATTGCAGTCGAAGCAAAACTCGATTGAAACCAGAAAAAACCAGGATTTTGTTTGGAGATTTCAGTCAAAAAATCGCGGCGAAATCAATAAGAGTTACTTGCTTGTTAAAACGGATGAGCATGAATTCAAGGCGTATCATGAAGTTTACAAAGGCTATCCTCGAGAGCTGAGCGCTCGCTTGTCAGGAATAATTTCGTCCGATCGAAGCCTTGTGTTGATGGGTGAGTTTGCATTCAATTATTGGTTTGAGGATATTTGGGGTTGGACCAATTACTATTTTGCTCGTCAGCGCTGGGGTTTGAGTGCCAAGTATTTTCAGAGTTTGTCTGATTTTGCTATTAAGAATACTTCCAGCTCTAGTGCAAATTCAGGGCCTTTAACAATAACCACATTGGATTTAAAATACAGGCTTGTTCCTGGGCTTTGGAATCGTGATGAGAGCTGGGGCTTGTCAGCCAGCTATCAACAGGTGTCGTTTTTATCTTTTAATTCTAAGTTTTTGGGTGGAGGAGTTTTTTGGGCTCGCTCGATGCCAAAAGTATTCGATGACATTTTTAACATATTAAAGATCTTCCGTTACCCTAAGTGGGTGGACGCTGAGTATATTATGTATGTTGTTCCTGCGGATCAGAATACATCCGTCAATTCGTTAAATTATGCACTGAATTTTCATGGCAAGGTGATGTGGACCAATACATTTTTTGGTGAGGCCGGATTTGGAATTAAGCAGTATGGATTTCAAGACAATGATTCTGGTAGAAAACTTCAGTTTGCATCTCTTTATGGGACGGCTGGGTTAGGTTATAGCTTTTAATATCATGATTTTTGTCTCATTTTGAGAGAGGTCTTAAGAGCTGTTGTTCAGATGCCGATAAGCTTTCATGGAATCAGAATTAAGGTTCGAACCAAAGGCAAGATACCAAGTAGCTTTTAGATTAGGTGCAAAGTTTTCTTTGCGCATTAGGAAATCATTTTTGGCAATAGTTGCATTGTCCTCGATGGCGTTGCTTCAAACAGGGTGCTCAGCTAGCGGGGAGATTTCAGATATAGTTTCTAAAAGCGCTGTGCTAGGAGTGAGTGTGCAGGGACTCATCTCAGGTGCCACTGCGACAGAAAAGACTTCGAGCGGATATCTTGTGTCGACCTCGTTGGGCGCATGGAACAGCGGAGATATGGTGCAGACCACCACAGGTGGATATAAAGTTTATCAAAATGTTCAAGGCGTGATTAGCGCTGATCAATAGACAGTAGTAAAGACAATAGAAAAGCATCGGAATTTTTTTCGAGGTAATTGAGCCTTCGAAAATTAAATATTAAGCTATTAAATTAATGGTTATCTTGTGCTTGGCCTGCAAATATTTGAAGCCTTCTTGCGTCGGACCAATTTGACATTTTACCTTCGCCTCGAGCTCGGACTCTCCAAAAAATATTTCCAGGCGGGAATTGTTTTCTTATCAGCAGGCGTGAGGTTTTGACTTCGGCTTGATAGATGGTTTCCTTGAAATCCTGCTGCTGTGATATTTCTACGTCGTAGATTGTGGCCTGGCGAACGGAGGCCCATTCGAGCCAAAATACAGCTGAAAAATCTTTTTGAAAGTAAAGTGTTAAATTCCCTGCTGGCTCCAACAGCTTTGGCTGCACAAGCGGAACATCTAATGAGTATTTTAAATCTCCAGGGTCCGAGAAGTCTGTAAGAGGTTTTTTGTCGGCATCCAGTGGTTGAACGCGCCATTTGTATTCGCCTGGTTTTTCGATATTCACAACGCTGGCTGGGTCTCGGGATATAAAAACATTTGGCTTTTTGAACTGGCTGTCATCTGAAACTTCGATTTTATAGGAATCGGCAACTTTCAACGGTGTCCATTTTACTTGAAAAGATTGAGGAGGGCCCGGATCTTCGGGGCTACGGGCTCTTACAAGTTTTGGTGGAGTGGGTTCAATCTCTGGTTTGTCTGCCTTGATATTAATGCTTCCCAAGAGACTCGGTTTGCCAGGTTTTTGATTTTTAGCGACGGCATAAACACGATAGAAAAACTTCCCTACTTTGTAGTTTTCCCATTTTACTGTGGGAGCGGTTGTTTTTATCTTTGCAATCGGATTGGTCATTTGCGGAGTTATTGAAACGTTAGTGATGTAATGGTCTGCGTTTAAGACGGGTTTCCACTCGACGTGGGGTGATTGATCGTCGTGAGCTTTAAAATCAATTTGATTTTTTGTCAGTATCGGAGCTGATAGTTTGAGGTCTTCGTGGTTTTCACTGATTGAAAAGTTAATAGCTTCTGACCAAGGCGTGAGAGATTCTGAATTGTCTTTTCCCTTGTACTCCCGAATTCGAAAGTAATATTTTCCAGGTGGAAGCTCTGGTGATCTCGACACAAGGCCTTTTGGATAGCGCTCAGTGGTGATTTTTTTAAACTCTGGATCTCGTGAAACTTGAAAAATAAAATGTGCGGCCGGGTTTTGGTACGACCATTTAAGTGCAAAGTAAGGTGTGCTCTTTGGCTTTCCTTCGTCATCATATAACAGATTATGATTGTAGGCATTTTGTGGCTCCAAGAGAATTGGCGGGCTCAGCTTTTCAGGCTTGGGCTGCACTGGCATTGGGGTAATTTTTTGAAACTGAGTTACTTCAGGAGCCTTTGTAACGACTTTGGCTAGGGACTCAAGGTTAATAATTTCAGCAGCTTTGCCTTTGCGTAGGATTGCTGCCTGAGACTTTTTGAGCTTGTTGCCGTTGACAGCAAGTTTTCCAGACGTCACCTTAAGTTCAACTTTTTGTTTGCAACCGCCATTTTTGCTCATGTCAAACGCGGAACTGCTCGAGTCCGCGTCGACTTCAAAAATTTGCCCGCAGGAATTCATTCGAACTTTTGAGCTTCCACTCAGTTCTGTGCTGACTTGACCAAAATTGAGATTGAGATCGAGATTTCCATCAACCATGTTTAGTATCAAAAGAGAATTTTCATGGATTTGGATGTGGCTGCCATCGCTGAGTTCAATTTCTGAGTTTGATTTTTCGCCGCTAAAAATACTGTCGCCCTGGTAGACGGGACGTCCTTTTTTTAGATTTCTCCATGAGTACTCTTGGCTCACTTTTTGACGAACATCGTTTTCTAGCTCGATCAGCACTCCAATTTGCTTTAAGTTGGAGTTACTGTGTCCAAAATCGATCAACGAGTCATCCCAAAGCAAAATAGAAAAGATAACGACAGCGACCGCCGCGATACCTAAAATTATTTTTTCTAGTTTGCTAAAGTTTGTCATTTTATCCTTACGGCACTGAAATCGGCTACTTATCCAAGACTCATGAGAGAAATAGGCAGGACCAATGACCAGAATTGATAAAAATTATATCAGGTGAAATGTATTGTATTTGAGTTATCGTTAAAACTTGCGGGCACTTAATATATTTAAGTTAAAGTGTAGTTAAAGATTAAAACCTAGGCTCACGAAAACCAAAGTCTTTGTGGCTGTAAGATCAGAGGAATCGGTTCCTAGACTATATGAGTAGTAATGAAGCCCTGTTTCTAAATAAGAATCAAGACCTAGGTCGTGCCTAATGGAAGCTTCGGCACTATAACTGGTTTTTAACGTGTAGCTACTGCTGGCTTTTATGAGTGGCAACTCAAACTTAAAATTGATCCATTGAAAAAAGGTCGACAGATCCGTTTTTAGCGAGGAGTAAAGACCCACGCCGAGCAAAGAGGTTGTATTTGTACCAATTTGAAGTTGGTTGATGAAGAAATTGGCTCCCCATATCGAATCACTTTGTCGAAGCCCCTGTTTTAAGTTCATAAGATAAGCTGCTTGCAAAACTGAAAAATCGTTGTCAGAGCTGCTAGAGTTTAAAAGTCTTTCATAGTTTAGTTGAAAACTATTCTTTGTATCGAGATTGAGTGTTGCTTGAGTTTGGACAAAGAGTGGAAACATCAGCCTTATTCCAAGCTCAATAGGATAACCTCTGTAGATATCATAGCTAGCGATGAAGTGCCCCTCTGTTGAGTCCACGTCGAGATATCTGGTATTCAGGGCGCCTTTTTCTAGGTCTAAAAATTTCCACACCAGGTTCTTGCTGAGGGTGGCCTTTTTATCTCTGTTGATAAGTTTGAGGTCTTTGCTCGGCTTGAGTTCCAGAGATTCGTCCGAAGAATAAGTTTTTTTATTAAAATTAGATTTGATTTGAATTTGATCAGATTCTTTTCGAATTTTACCATCTACGATGAACTCTTGCTTCATAGGGATATTGCCTTCGCCTTTGAGGTAAAGGATAGGGCGCTCTAAATTGACTTTGGCTTTCCAAGAGTCCGCCTCTTGCGAGATCACTTGGTTTCGGTTTGCTGGAGGGGCACCTTCAGCTTTTATTGTGATAGATTTTTTATCTTCAGATAGAGAAAAGTCATTGAACTTGACGGCTTTGCGGTGAGTGTCGATTTCAATTTTAGCCCCAGATTCCATAAGAACTCGAAGTGAGAGATTGTCAGTGACGTCGCTGAGAAAAACCAGCCCTTGAGGATCTAAAGTTTTTCCGTTGATCTCAACAAAGGAGTCTTTTCTGAGTGATTCGCTATTTTTGATGACGAGTTGGTTAGATGTTTGTTGTAAGAAAAAATCGCCTGAGCACAGATAAATTCGAGTTCCATTCTCATCGAAGCGAATGCAGAATTTAAAGTAGGGTAGCGACTTGAGCTTTTCAATAACAGCGCCATCTAAAATGTTTGAAACTAAGTTTGATGTAGAAGAACGGACTGCTTTCGAGCCCTCGGGGGTTGTGCTTTTGTTAATGCTTGGTTCAATTTTAACTCGTTGAGAGTTGATTCTTTCAATCCAAATGTTTTTGCCTGAGTTGTCTTGAAGTAAAAGTTCACCTTCTCGGATAAAGTCAGCAGGCCACTCAAAGAAGAAGCGACTTTGTTCTTTTTCTTTCGATTGGCGAATCGACAGGTGAAATTTTTCTGTATCAATCAGTGTGTCGCCAACCTGGAAGGAGGTTTTACTTACAAGAGAATACTCAAAGCTTTGAGGAAGTATTTGGACTTGATTTTTTTCAACAGGAAAATAGAGCTGATCGCTAGCAGCCATACAAAGGTTTGAAAAAAATAATAAACTTACAAAGAATGATGTCACTAATTCTTAGTTTAACGGAATACGAGTGAGTTCGTCAAGAGAGGCTGTATTGCAAGCTAGATTGCCGGTTAAATTCCATAAGGAGCAATTCCTGAAATAGTGCGGATGAAGTTCGATTTTGATTGGCCATCCCAAACAAACTTGAAGAAATATGTCCGCGAGCGCTTTTCATTTTCAATTTTTTCGGTGATTGACAGAGACGCACAATCCCCGGGAATTTTAAATTCAACTCCATAGGCCCAAAGTTTAACTCTTCGCGGGGCATTTGAGTTAAGATCGTATGTGGTCATCGCAATAAGATCTGCCATTTTTGAAAATTTTCTTAGCGTTAGGCTGATATCTTGATTGGGATCGGTTGTTGGATCTGGATCTTTGCCTCGCTCAAAAGAGATATTGCGATTGTATTTTAATGAGGCCGCATCGTCGTGCTCGTTGTCCACCCGGAGTGTGGTTGTCGAGTTAGTGACTTGCTGGTAGGGGTAATAGGACGCCTGATTTGAAAGCTGAAAATGTGGAAGAGTCAGACGCATGTCTGAGCTCACAGCCGTAAAGGCCTGTTTGGTGGAAGGGTCTCTTTCATATTGATAAAGATCATAGCTTTGAGCTAGTCGCCAACTGAAAAACTGAAAGTACTGTGGAAGATCACTCACCCAAGTTTTTTGCGTGAGCTTGTTGGTGACGGCTAAAGTGACAAGTTTTCTGTCGTAAACCCGATCGGCGTAATCAAATTGCAATCCATATTTTGAGTCGAGATCAGAATCAACAACCTGGGCATCGCTCAATGGTGGCAAGTCTTGTACTGTTTGTGCCCCAAAAAACGGATGATTTGGCTGGTATAACCAAGGGATCGTATTAAAAGAAAGCTCCGGCTGAATATCATGCTTGAGTCGTTCGCCGAGGGGTTTGGTTAAATCACCATAAATTGCACTTGTCGTTGCTTTTGCTGCAATTTCACCTCTGAAATATCTTCTAGCTACTGAGGATTCGTCGCCGACAGAAAAATTGTACTGAGTCTCTCGGTAGCTAAGCTTTGGAATAATATCAAGAGATTCACCGAGATGAAAGGGTCTGTATAAAGTGGGCTTAACATCCAGTCTTTGTCCCGTGCGGATAAGATCTTTGCCCGCATCGTATTTTCCGTCGCGAAGCTCGCGACAATTGGGATCTGCATCCCACGAATTTTTGTTACAAGTATTCGCCTTGAAGCGATCGTTGGTGGCCGCATTGGGATCATAAGCTGCGTTCAGGTCGTCGTAGCCAGGGCCATTCCGCGCGAAGTTAACAAAATCGGCATCTAAAGTGTAAAACCACGACGTGTTTTCGATTTGAGTCATGGTTTGCGAAAAGCGAATTTCGGGAAGTCGTTGAACAGTGTCGTCATTGCCGGCGAGAGGGTTTGGCTGAAGAAGATTTACATAGTAGGAGGAGTCTAAGCTGATGTGTTGATTCAGAGTGTTGCGCGTCAGCGAAATGCGGTTTTCAAGAGCTGGATCTAAATTGCCTTTAGCTTCGGTGTCGAAATCTTTTGTGTATTGGATATCGCTGGAATTATTGAGTTGTGTGCGTTGAACAAATCCATCGGGGAGCTCATAGTAGTGCTCATAATTGAGAAACCAACGATTGATCTGGTCATTTTTTTGCGAGTTAGGCCGAAAAAGATTTACTCGATCTTGTGTGGCAAAGACTCGGTCTCTTAGGAAGCCTGCCTTAAGTGTCCCGCTGCTGTGCTGATCAAGAACATAATTATATTCAAGCAAAGACTTAAGTCCCCTTTGCTCGTAGTTGGCCATTGTGATGGTGGCATCATGACTTCGGTCGATCGCCCAGAAAAAACCTTGTGAGTAAATAAGACCGCCCGGGTCTTCTGTTGAAATCGAAGGAGTTAAAAGTCCTGTCTGGCGGTCACTTTTGAGAGGAACAACGAGATATGGAAACCAAAAAAACGGAAATCCTCCAAAGCGCATCATCGAGTTTTTAATATAAGCATAGCCGCCAAGTTCGGCTCGGATTTTTTTTCCAGAAAAAGACCAAGCCTCAGGACAAGTCGTACAGGCTGTGTATTTTGCATCGTCAGCCAAGTAGTCAACTTCAGAAGTTTTTGTAATCAAAGAGCCTTCAAAGAGCACCGTGCCTGATTGAACATACCCATTATAAATAATTCCGGTATCGGATTCGTAATCTAAAATTACGCGATCTCCGCCAATATTAGCTTGTGTCGAGGTGACCAGAACATCGCCCACAGCATCCAATGTTTTTGAGCGCAGGTTGATTTTTGCTTTTTGCGCTTTTAAGTGCTGGGTATTGAACACCACTTGGACATTTCCTTCGAGTTCGACAATGTCATGCTCGGTGTCTCGGGTCATGCTGTCGGCTTGTATGGTCATTCCTTGCATACGGGTGGGCTCCGCCGTGCAAACGATGGCGAAAAGAGCTAGCGGCAGTAATTTTACAAAAAAACGCGAAGGAATAAATTTCATTATTTAGTTTTCATAACAAAAACACCATCCCAATCCGACGGTGGTGGCGAGGTAAGGTAGTCATCGCAGCGCTCAATGTAAAGGGCTGAAACGGGGTCTTCAGGGATCGAAGCCAATGCCAATTCGAACTGACTCTTTGCTTCGAGAAAAGAACTGGAGTGAAAGAGTTTAAATCCTTGATTGAACGCCTCTAGCATTTTCTGAATACCTGGTGATGGAGCACCCTCTGAGATAAGTTCATAGATTCGAACGGGTTTGTTTTTTCCTTTGACCTTCACCCAGTCAATTTCACGAGCTGTGAAAGTTGTCTTAACTTCTTCATAGGTGAATTCAGAGATAATAATTTTTGTTCCGTATTCTTTGTTAATACCTTCTAGGCGAGAGCCTAAATTTACAGCATCACCCATCACCGTGTAACTGCGCACTATATCTGAGCCCATGTTACCAACCGACATTTCTGCGGTATTGATGCCAATACCAATGTCTATGTTGGGAAGATTTTGCTCTTGGAATTGTTTTTGGATTTCTTTTAGTTTTTGCATGCTTTGAAGTGCACAACGGCAAGCGTATTTGGCATGATCTTCGTAAAAAATGGGGGCTCCAAAAAATGCCATCACGGCGTCGCCCATGTATTTGTCGAGAGTTCCTTTATTGGCAAAAACAATTTGTGTCATCGGAGTGAGGTACATATTGAGAACGTCCGAGAGTTTTGTCGGATCTAACTTTTCTGAGATTGTTGTGAAACCCCTGACGTCCGAAAAGAAAACACTCATTTTTTGTTTTCGGCCACCAAGCTCAATGTTTTGCGGGTCCTTCATGATTTCATCGACGATTGCAGGAGAAACGTACTTTGAGAAAGTGCTGCGGAGCTGTTTCTTTTTTCGCTCTTCAGTGAAGTATTTGTAAAAAGTCATGACCAAATAAAGACTGAAAACAAGTATGGCTGGCAGAGCCGTTGTCGCGATATAGCCTTTTTTGAAAACCCATTGGTCAAAATAAAAAAGAATTCCCCCGGCAACCGCTGTGACTAAAAATCCTGAAACAGCTCCGGCCTGAGCTAAGATTACAGATAAAATTAAGCCAATGCAGGCAAGACTTAGCAGCATCAGCTTCTCTTCTTGCGGATGAGCTTTAATAAAGTTTCTCTGCATCAAATTACCAAGGGCATTGAGATGAGTTTCTGGGCCAGGGTAGTTCTTTTCAAAAGGCGTTACCCGTAAGTCGTAAACTCCGATGGCGGTGGCTCCAAAAATAAATGTCCTGCCTTTTATGAACTCGGCCTTGTTGACTTCTCTTTCGACAGGGAGCCAGCGCTTTAGATCTGCATTCCATTCGGCTTGGGTGATTTTTGCGGTGGGTTTGTCGCTAAAGAGCTCTTTGGCTGGCAGGTAGGGGTACATGTTGGTTCCACCAGCATAGTTGATATTCATGCGACCTTGTTCGTCGACGGGGACCTGTCCTATTTCTACCTCGGGGTCTTGCGAGGGATCTTTGATCGAAAATTTGGTGATCAGTTTTTGCGTTTTATTTTTTGGATCGGCGTTGATTTCAATGTCGGCGCGGTAGCCTGTGGCCACCAAATAGGTCTGAGTTGCTAGCGAAGGAATAAAGCTTAAACCAATGCGATTGCCCGTGCGAAAGAGCATTGAAGCTTTGCGAATTGTTCCGTCAATGTCTTGCTCGGCATTGAAACTGGCAGTGTAAGAAGAGGGGGCTTGTAGTTCATCAGTGTTGATTGTCCATCTTGTGTATTGCACAACCGGATGGATCTTCACATTTTTTTTGAATACTTCGATTGCTTGCGCAAATGGAAGTCCTTTGAGGAGAGGGGATTTTTCAAAAATTCTTAAATAAAATTGTTCGGTGGCTTCAAGAAGGCGATCATCGGAGTCTAGCCAGACATCGCAGTATTTTAGCTCAGCTTCTTCTAAAAGGTAGCTGAGTTGTTTCTGTTCTTGTGGAGTCAGCTCTGAGACTGAGTTTTTGTGAAAAACTGTTTTTAAAGACTTTGCAGTTGTGTCGTTGTGTATGATTGGAAATATTTGCTCGAAGAGCGAGTCAAAATTGAGTTCAACAAAAGGATCGGCTTCGTCATTGACAATAAACGTGGCATTGAGTTTTACGAATTTTTCCGAGTTGGCTTTCAAGAAAGCCATATTGCGGCAGTAGTCTTGGTAAGGCTTGTAGTTGTGCTGACTGTTTTCGTTGAATGTACCCAGGATGAGTTTGTCCGAATATTTGCCCAAGGTCTCGGCAAGGATATGGTCGGGTTGCCCTTTTGATTTTTCGCTTTCAAAAAGATTTTTAATATTGCTTGGCAGTTCACCAGCCTGTTGTTGGATTCTGCTCAAAGTTTCGTAGGACGGATCAATCTGGGGTTCTGAGAAGACAATATCGAAGCCAATGGCTTTGGCTCCCAGTGACATCATCTTATCAACGACGAAAGCAATTTTTTCACGGGACCACGGCCAGCGTCCGATTTCTTCTATTGATCTGTCGTCAATCGTAAGTAAGCCTAGTTTGGCTTGAGGTTGAATCTCGGCACGAAATTTAAAACGGGCATCTTGTGATTTGAGATCGATCCACTCGACCGCTTCAAAAATAGCGTTTTCTTTACGTTGAGTTTCATTGAGGGCCTGAACTTCATAAAACGTAAAAGCAAAATACACAAAGATGAAACTAAGATACAGACCAATAGCTAATGGAGACTTTAGGTGAGCCAAACAGGATAATAAAACTTTTTGGTTAAAGGGAGGCTTTTTTAGTTTTTCCATGAGCAAAGCCTAGATCGAATTGTGGTCGGGGTCAGGTCTTTTTTTCGCGACTTTTGACCCTCTATTGTGTTCCTAAAATGCTCCGACAAGGAGGGGTAAGGTTTGCTCCATTATTTTTAATGGGCGCAAGTATTCCATTGGATGGAGGTCCCGTGACAGCAAAAGTGAAGCCGCATCAAGACATCACAATTATTAGCCTCGGTGGAACATTGGATATTGAATACACGCAAGCTTTTAATAAGGCCTGTTTGGAGCAGTTCCAATCCAAAAAGCTGATATTTAATATGGAAAAAGCAAATTTTGTGGGCTCTACGGGTATTCAAACATTTACTGATACACTCAGAGCTCTTGCGCCAATTGCTCCTCAGGGATTAAAAATGGTCTGTGTCGGGGTTGAGTTTAAAAGAATATTTCAAAATCTAGAAATTCAAAATCTAGAAATTTTTGATAGCGAAGCATCAGCTATCGGGAGCTTTACTGGCCCCCAGCTGCCAGCTTAAAGCGCTTGGTCTCTTAAAACTTTAAGCTTTTGGCTGAGTTCTAAATTTATTTTTTCAAGTCCAGCTTGAGAGAGTCTTAATTTTTCATTTTCCTGCGACTTTTGGCTCCACATATAGCGCAGGCTCGAAAGCTGTTCTTCGTGATCTCGCAATGCATTCTCAGTGTTTTGTAATTGTGTTTGCTTGTTCGAGAGTTCTTTTGTGAGGTCTTCCGAAGTCATTTCTAATGAAACGATTTTTTGATTCATTTTTGAGTTTTGAGCCTTTAGGTCAACAATTTCATTTTGTCTGCTTTCAATGGACTCCTCTTTGTTGCGTCGGAGGGCCACAATTAGATTTTCAAGTTCGTCTTGACGCTCTAAGCTTCGATCGAGCGAGCGGGTTTTTTCGATCAATACTTCGTTTGAGTTTTGCAATTGTAAAACATCTCTTTTGAGAGCGCGACGCTCTTCTTCGAACATTGCTATGAGTTCGTTCTTTTGAGCTAAAAAAATCTCTTCGCGCTTGGTCGATTGGTCTTGGGCCAACTGAAGTTGAGATTCAATAACATTTATTTTGAGATCTTTTTCGATGATCTGAGAGTTTAATGATTGGGTTTGCTCGAAAAGAGATTTGGCATAGTCTTTGAGTTTTTGAATGTAAGGCTTTACTGAAGTTTTAACTTTCTCGTGATACTTTTGGTATCGAGCAAGATCGTCCTGGCAGCGCTCAAGTTGCATTACTTTTTGTCTCAAGAGGTCAATTTCAATTGTGAAATTGCGCGTGTCGGTTTGGTGTAGCCTCTCTATATTTTGTTCTTTTTCTTTCCAAATTTTTGACTTTTCTTTCCATATAAGGAGTTGATCAAAAACGGCCGAGCTTTGAGTTCTTGCGGAGTCAAAATTTTCTTGCAGCTGTTGGTTGAGTTGTTCCAGGGCAGAGAGCCGACTCAAAGTCACTCGGAGTTGAGCAACAAGATCCTCATTTTGAGCCATCAGTGTTTGAAAGCTAGTTGTCGCATTCGGATTTTTTTGAAATGAAGAGTTTTGTATTTGTCTTTCTGGAATTGGGCCCAGTTCAGGCTCGTGTGATTGAGCAAAGTCGAGATGCGAGAGATTTAGTTTTTGGAAAGTTTCATTTTCCATAGTTCAAGCTCCTCCTGAGCTATAGACCAATGTCTGTTGTCATTGTCTCAGATTGGTTCAAAAAAAGGCAATATCTCTCCGATCGTCTGGCTGGTAACTAGACTTTAATCTGGACTTAAGATGTTTTAGCTCAAGGTCTTTTATAATTTATAAAACTAGCCGATAGGTCAGTATGGGATTGCCTGCACTCAAAACAAAAAATTCAGAGTTCAACGTTGATCGCAAGGAGCTGGGTCCTGCTGATACTTTGAGATATAATGTGGCAACCTTTGTCGTTGAGGAAAAGTATGATCGTGCGATTGAGGAACTGCGCGGATTTCTAGATGCAAAATCAGAATTCCCTCAATTTAAAGACCGGGTTGAGCGCTACGTTGATCATTGTGTTGATTTGATCAATGCGATTAAAGCAAAGAGAAAGTTTCCGGGGGCTTCAAGTCTTACAATGGCAAAACAGCAGGAGCTGAAGGAGCGTTTTCACCAGCATTTTGAAGAGCTTCAACAAGTGTTAAAAAATATTGAAAGAATTCATGGGCAGTTAAAGCTAGACGATATTCGCTCAACAGTTTGGGTAGTAAGAACTCTTATGACCTCCGTTATTGTCGTGTTTGCAATTGCATTCACTTTGGAGGCCAAGCGAGGTCTCGGAGCCACGATTATCTATCAAATCGATGACTTTTTTTTATTCTTGGTAAATAAATTATTTTAGTGGCTTTGACCTTTGAGCTCTTCATAAACCGCTTCAAGAACTGGCATGAATTGTCCTCTTTCGAGAAGTTTTCCGTTAACAAAAATCGTGGGTGTTCCGCCGATTTTTGCAGCGCCGCCTTCTTTTCCTTGCCCTGAAACCAAGTCAAAAATTTCTGAAGAGTCCATGCACTTTTGTAGGTTCTCTAGTGGGAGTGTCAATTCAGAGGACATATCTTTGATAAGGTCGGCGGGAGATGCCGCAGAAAAAAATGATTCTTGGTGATCGAAGATCCAGTGGTGTGCCGCCCATCCTTTTTGTGCCAGTTTTTCTGAGCAGAAAACAGCGTAAGCAAGTTGGCAAGTGCTGCCATCACCTTTGCGGTTGATGTCGCTGTTGCAGACACCATCTAAAGGGAATGATTTGAATATCAGGCGAACGTCAGGTCTTCCTTCTGCAAAGGTATGCAGAGTAGGGTAAGCCATTCTGCAGTGCGGGCATTTGAAGTCTGCAAACTCAACGATAGTCATGATTGGAGTCTGTTGGCCTCGCTGAAAAGAAAGGCCAGTATTTAAATCCAAAGGAGTGACTGGCACTGTTCTCCAGTTGGCTTGGCTTTCTTGAAGAGCCAGTTTTATTTTAGGAAGTCCGTAACTATCAGCGATGATCGCATTAGTTAGAAAACTTCCTGCGGGAACTAATACAAGTAAAATGCTCACCCAGCGATGGCTTGAGAAAAGAGATTGAAAATCTTCGGTGATTTGAACCAATGGATTTTCATCGAGTGCTTTCCAGATGCAAAACAAGGTGATGAATGAAAGTATATAGGCTGCCATGCAATTGAGGCAGTAGGTTTTTAATATCATGGATGAGATTGAGCCCATTACAACCGACGTCAGTCCGACAAGGAATGCGAGCCAAAATGAAAAGCGCAGAACCCTTGAAGGATTTTGACTTAGTTTTGTCAGGCCCACAATTAGGAGCAATGCCAGAGCTAAATTAGTGAGTGCTCCCCAGGTCGCCACGGGAACTCCTAGCAGCAATGCGTAGGGGCTGACCGCGACTGTGTCGCAATTAAAAGTCTGGTTTATATTGCAAAACGATTGTCCAGACGTCAGTCCAAGCTTGAGCTGAAAATGCTGCAAAGTCAGATAAAGGTGGAGTCCAACGGAGATAAGGCTAGTAATCAAAGCGGCTATAATCATGCAGGTATATCAGCAGGCTTGTTGATTGAAATCAACAATTTGTCATGGTTTCATGAAATGAATGAAGCAGTGGATAAAAATTAGAAAAGATCTTTTTCGTCAGGTCGAGGGGCATGTGCAAGCTCTTTTGGGGACCACGAGCGCAGGCTTAAAGAAATATCAGCGAGCCTATGAAAAAGAGTTTCAAAAACGCTGGCGAGTCATCGGGCGAGATCAATTGCTCAAAGCTGCCGACCAGGCACGGGTATTGGGCTTGGCTGATTTTCATGCCCTCCAGCAGTCGCAAAAAGCGCAAATTCGTATTCTTGAGGGCTTAAATAAGAAAAAAGCACGGATTTTGGCTGTGGAGTTTTTTGAGGCCAAACATCAAGCTGTTTTGGATCGATTTCTTGACGGCAAAATCAGTGAGAAAGATTTTCTGGGGCAAATTGAGTGGCAGAAATCTTGGGGGTTTGCTTGGGAGCATTATCGCCCCTTGGTTCGCTGGGCTCTTCGTCACAAAGTTAGGATTGTGGGCGTTGATGAGCGAAGTGCTGAACGCTCGGCCAAGAGCCTACTACGACGCGATCGATTTGCTGCAGAAAAGATCACCGAACTATTGCTAGGTCATCCAACTCATCAGGTGATTGTTATTTTTGGCGATTTGCATTGGGCGGAGGCCCATTTACCAAGCGAAATTCGCAAGCGTGCCAAGTTAGATCGTGAACAAATGGTAACGGTGTTTCAAAATTCCGAGCGGATCTATTTTCAGCTGTTAGAACGTGGGCAGGAGCTGTCAGTAGATGCAGTTAAATTGACACCGCAAACTTTTTGTCAGCTGAGTGTTCCGCCTTGGGTAAAATGGCAAAACTATCTTTTGTTTTTAGAATCAAAATACGATCAAGAGCTAGGTGAGGACGGAGCCGATCAAACAGATCACGTGGGCCGCTATGTTAAGTTGATCTCTCGAGAGCTGGAAGTTGAAGTGAGAGATGATCATTTTAGTATTTATTCGGCAGAGTCATCGGCATTTTGGTCTGAGCTTAAGGCCGCCGTCAGTTCTGAGGATTTGAAATGGTACAAATCTTTGGTTGAAAACTCCGTTAGTTTTTTTGCGCCTCAAACTGGCACGGGGTTTTTAGCGCAGTCGTCAGTTAATCACGCCGCTCAGTTGGCTATGGCGATTGTATTTGCGACATGTTCTGGAAGTCAGCGCTATCCAGTAAAAATGCCTGAAGATTTTTTGCGGCTTATTTGGCTCGAAGCAGTGCTTTATTTTGGTTCGAAAATTGTAAATCCAAAGCGAAAGACCGACACACTGATCGATATGAAAGCTCGATTGGCAGCCTCAATCCCAGGAGATCAAGGGCTCGAGGCCTTGAAGTTGGCGCTTCATCAAAAGATGAATGAGTTGATGTTCGTCAGTCATGGCCGAAAAACTAGGAGTGTTTTTCGGCCACGCAAAAGAGTCAGTTATCGGGAGGCTGCTCGATTATTGGGTGGGATGCTCGGAGAAAAGCTTTTTAATGCCTATCAAAAAAAACTTGTGTCTAGGTTTACGGTCAAAGAAATGCTTCGAAAGCCGATTGAGAACGAAAACTTTGCGGATGTTTACTATGAAGTTATCGAAATTATCGAGTCTTTTCCTGAGCCGTTCAGCTCAAAAAAAGAAAAGCTTTAGCACAGATCTTTAAATTCTTTTCCTGGCTTAAAGCGTGGAACTTTAACTCCAGGGATTTGTACGGTCGCGCCTGTTTTTGGGTTTCTGCCTGTGCGAGGTTTTTTACTTAAACGAGAGAAAGTACCAAAGCCAACAAGTTTTACTTCGTCTCCTTTTGAGACAGCTTTTTGAATAATCTCGATAGTCGCATCGAGGACTAATTCAGTTTGGTTTTTTGGTAAATTGATTTTTTGAGCGAGTTTTTCTATGAGCTGAGCTTTGTTCATTTTTTCATCCTAAAAATCATTCTTGAATTGAGGGCTGAAACTAGGGTTTGTGTCATTTCTGGTCAAGTTTTTTTGCAAAGCTTTGCCGAGAGTCATGAGAGTGTCGCTGGTGCTCGATGCGCCCAGACTAGAGCCTAGCATCTCTTAATTTTGGCTTTAGTTTTGATTGAAAATGCCAAAAAAAACAGAGTTTACATGAAAAATGCTCATTTTTTAGAGGCATTTTGCCGATAGAGTCCAGGTGAGGAATAGGTGAGACAGCAAAATTTATTTGTTATTTTTTGTTTGATTTTAACTCTGGGCTTTGTGCTCGCCTATGGCAAGTTTAAAGACTATTTCAGCGATTCAAAAGATTTACAAAAGCAAGTTGCGTATTGGAGAGAGCAAAAAGATCGCGTCGAACTCCGAGAGGCTGTTTTGCAGGATCAAATGCGAGACTTTCAAGTTGAGGTCGCAAGGGTCATTCCACAGAAGTCTAACCGTTTGAGTTTTGAACAAAAGAATTTGCTTTCACAAGTTCGTTTGCCAGCGAGTGAGTTGGGCGTGGATCTTTCCAGAGCTGAATTAGAGCGTGGAAGAAGATTTTTTCGTGAGCAAAACTATACTGAGGCCACAGCGACATTCAAAAATATCATTGAAAAATATCCTAGTTCGGGTCGTGCTGTTGAAGCCCGTTTTTTATTGTCTGAAAGCCTCTATCTCCAGGGGCAGTATCCTCTTTGTATCGAGCAAATTGAAGAAATGATGTCTCAGTATCCTGAAAATGATCTGACGGGATTCATCATGTTGCGGATGGGGCAAATTCTTCAATCGAGAAATCGTTTGGACGAAGCCAACGAGGTCTATCGAACAGTGATTCGGCGTTTTTCTAGCAATGAGACTCTAAAAGCACAATCACAGATTCTTCTTAAGAATTCAGGAAGTCTATGATCCGCAGGGGGATTATCTTCGGATTTTTTCTACTTTCCTCTCCGGTTAGGGCCTATGTCGATGAGCCTAAAGGTTGTTGGCATTCTGAGCGCCAACCCTGTGCGGTTCGAGCGACGGCCGCTGGTGAAAAATTTAAGTTTCAGCAAGGATCTCGGCAGGGCACCTGGGCCTCGGCAAAAGGGACTTCGTGGATTATCGAAGATCAAGATTTAAAATTGCTTACAGGAAAAATTTGGATTCAAACATCCGCGAAGTTTAATGTTGTGACCAATCAAGTAAAGTTCGAAGCTGACGGAGAATTTTGGATTGAAAATGCTTCATCAAAAACAAAAGTGATCAATCTGAGCGGAAATGCACTTCATCTGGCACTGGTTTCGTCTGTCAATCAGTCACAAGAAACTCAAACTTTGCCGGTGGGCTTTGAAAATTGGTTTGGTTCATTGGACTCGTCAGGCCAGGCCAGCCGAGGAATTCTGCGGCCTGTGGCTAAAGCAGAGTTTTTTAAAGTTTGGGCGCAAAAGATGAAAGTCTCTGAGGTTGTAGCCAAGAAAAAAATGGCTGATTGGAAAGAACTCTGGCAAGACTCGGCTGTTGTCAGCGCTGACCTTTACACTGAGGTCGTCCATCGGGCGATCGCTCAAAACGAACAAAAAAAGAATGAAATTGCTCGGCGCAAAGAAAACGTCATCGAAGAGCAACAGCGGCTGCGAAAAATGTTTCGCGCTCGAAATGGACTCCAGGACTGAAGATCGGCAGCGATGAGACTGCGACAAAAGTCGTGTTTTGACGGAAAAACCCATTCACTCCTCTGACACCTGTCTAATATCGCTCAACTATCTCACTTTATTTATGATAATATGAAGATGTTAGAAATCCTTAATATGGGAGGACATGATGTCTTCAATTTCAGCAACGGAACGCTCAAAAAATACGGATGAAACGCGTTCCGCCCGTGAAGAGTATAATGACAAAGAAGCCGAGCTGATTAAAAAACAAAAACGAGAACTTAAGCGAGCGGCTGAGCAAAATGATCAGCAGATTCAGGCGCTTAAAGATGAATACGGACGCCAGATAGATGAGCTAAAAAGTCGCAGCCGTGATGCGCTCACCGAAAAAGACGAGCGGCATCAAAAAAGTATAGACCAAGTGCGAAGCCTTTACACCGAACAGCTTCGTCGAAAGCAAACTGAGGCCAAAGACACCAATGATAGTTTCAAGCAAACCTACGAAGATAAATTAAAAAAAGAAAAGGATGTTTCTGAGCAGCAGAAGTCTGGTCTCAAGCGAAACTTCAGCGAGACAATCAAGGACCGAGATCGTGAGTATAAAGAGTTTGCCGACAGATCTCGTGAGACGACGACTCGCTCCATTGCTGAAAGAGCATCAAAACAATCCGAAAAACACAACCTAGAGATGCGTGAGATCCGAGAGGATCGTGATAACAAATTAGCGCATGCACACGAAGTTCAAGCAGAAATGAAAACAAATTATGAAGGCAGGATCAAAGACAAAGATCGAACTCAAATCTCTCAATTGCAAAATGTCGAAAACAGCTGGTCTGATAAATTAAAGCGCGAACAAGAAAACACAACAGAGGGCTTTAAGGCTCGAGACACGGCTTTTCAGCAAGCTCGTCGAAATATGCAAGAAGATATGCAGGGTAAAACTGCTGAGAAAATGGAAAAAATTGATAATAACTATGAGAACCTCAAAGAGACGGTCGGTGAGCGTGTTGATAATGAAGTAAAGAGCGCTCAGAGTAAAGTTGAGCGTTTGAAGTATGACTCAAGCCAAGCTTCTACTTCGAATCGTCGTATTCGTGATTTAGAGCGCAAGGATTTGGTCCACGCCTACGAACAGCGTATGGGTTTGATTGAGGGCGAAAAACGCGAAATATTTGACAAGTCTAAAGTGGACCGCGAAGAAAAAATATCTCAGGTTGTTGATCAGCAAACAAAGATCTTGCAAGAAACCAATCTTGAAAATCGTATGCAGGCCAACATGCTAAATACCCGAAACCGTGAAGATCGCGGTCAGCTCGAAGTAAATCTTAACAATCAAATGGAACACACTCGGGATAGAGCCGATTTGCAAGTGAAGCGGGTCATGAGTGCGACCAATAAGACCATTCAAGACTTAGATAAAAATCATCGTGACAGTTTAGACCAGGCCAAAAATAATTTTCAAGAAAACTTGGCAGAGCAAAGAGATTCGCAAACAGGGCAATTACAAAAAACCACTACAATCATGCAGTCTCGACTTCGTGATTTAGAGGCAAAGCACATGTCGCGCTTGGACACCATGAAAGAGAATTACGAGACAAAAATTGAAAAGATTTTAGACGACCATAAAAAAGAAATGGCCAAGATGGAAGATACTTTTCAGTCGCGAAATAAGCAAGAGCAGAAGGCTCAAAAGACGGAAGTTGAATCTATCAATCAAAAAAATGAGACTAAGTTTAGCCAGCTAGAGGAAGTTCATCAAAAAGAAATTGATCGACTTGAAAAACGACATCAAGAACAGATGAATAATATGGTTAAGCAAATGTCTTACTACAAAAAGAACAGCTAAAAAGAACACGAACAAAAAACCAGCCCCAATATAGAGTTAGAGTAGAGGACCATGTTAGCAGACCGAAGAGTAAAAATTGTAGCGACCATTGGACCGGCCACCCAAAATGAAGCTCTGCTTGAAAAAGCAATCCGCGCAGGAATGAACGTTGCGAGGCTTAACTTCAGTCATGGAACTCATGCAGATCATTTAAAAGTTCTGACTTCAGTTCGAAAACTCTCGGCAGAGCTCAAAGCTCCCGTGACGATCCTGCAAGATCTTCAGGGTCCCAAAATTCGTGTCGGAAAATTCGAAAAAGGTTCGATTCTTCTCAAAGAAGCTGAAAAGGTGATCATCACCATGAAGTCTGTTCAGGGTCGTGAGGGTTTGATTCCGAGCGATTTTCCAGAGTTGGCAAAGAGCGTTTCTCCAGGAGTAAGAATTTTATTAGATGACGGCCTTTTGGAGCTTAAGGTTTTGCAAGT
>CANCBY010000007.1 GCA_947374445.1 Pseudobdellovibrionaceae bacterium | reverse complement strand
AGTTTTTCGAATCACATCCAGCTCATCACGCTTAATCAAAGTCACGTCTTCGCGAGGGCAACGAACGGCATCTTCTGCCCTCACAATGGCATAGCTAAAACAAGCCCACTGAGATGCAAGTTGAGTCGGCCCACCTGAGGTTGAAGTGTCCCACTCAGAAATACTGCGCGTGCCGATTCCAAGCGGAGGGTTAGAAGCCGCATATCGCAATTTATACGTATCCGTTGTTACGTTTTTTAAAACAGCATCATTCGGAGCACCAAATAAAAATCTAAAACCACGACCATAGAGTCGGCTCTGATCATCTGTTACGGGTCCAATACCTTTAATAACAATGTTTGTACTTGAAAGCTGAGTGTTCTGCGAAAATCCCAGATGAAGATAAAATCCCTGATCAATCGAACGAATAAAAGTCGTATCATCAAAGCTCGCAGGCACTGCCGCCGCGTGCAATTGTCCCCTGAAGTTTCTCTTGCTCTCAGTTTTGACCGGGAACCAGTTCACCATTTGACCTGATTTATCAGTCAAAGCTTTAGCAAAATCTGCGGTCCCTAATTTGTCCATCGCATTGTAAGCGATCACACTGCTATCACCACGAAGACCCCACTGACTCAAGTCATTGATATTTCTAAATGTGAGCTGAACTTGAGTGTTTTGAAATAAAGCATTGGTGGTCAAAACTGATTGAATTGTCGCAGGAGTCGCATGATCAGTTGTCCGCGGAAAATTTTTATCCACATAATCTAAAAAATCAGTCCTAAATGTAAGCCCCGCATCCGCAATATCCGGAATACTCGGCGTCAGCCCTTTCGAAATTATAGTATTTCGAATTATTCGCAACGCTCCAACCTCAGAAGCAGCCATCCTAAAAGTAAAAAATGGATTATTAGTGCCCTGGTATTGATTCACATTCGGGCAAGACATATGGGTGATAAAGTTAACAGAAGAGTCCCACGGAAACGGGGCCCCGGTCACCTTGCTATCAGAAGAGGCGCCGTTCAAAGAATCCAGTTGAGACTGAGACTCAAATCCAGATTTTCCACAGTTTTGAAATAACAAAACCATGGCACCCACCGCCGCCATGTAAAAAACGATTTTCTTCCCCATAGGATCATAATAACACAACTGGTCTCAGCTCTACAAAAGATGCTTTGACCCAGTCTCAATTTGAGACGAAAAATGAGGTTCTATGATCAAAAAAGCGATTATACCAGCCGCAGGTCTAGGAACTCGATTTCTGCCTGCTACTAAAACCGTTCCTAAAGAGATGCTCACCATCGTTGATGCCCCTATTATTTTTTATGTCGTCGAAGAGGCTGTTAAAGCCGGCATCGAAGACATCGTGCTCATTCAAGGGCGCGGAAAAACGGCCATCGAAGACTTTTTTGATCTCTCTTACGAGCTCGAAGACAAGCTCGCAAAAGATGGAAAAACACATCTCTTGGAGCGGCTGACTAAAATTCGCTCGATGGCAAATATTATCAGCGTGAGACAAAAACAACCCCTGGGCCTGGGCCACGCTGTTCTCTGCGGCCAATCAGTTATTGGTAAGTCTCCGTTTGCTGTTTTGTTGGGCGATGAAATTATGGTCAGCCGAGATGGTGGTCCCAACGTAACAGAGCAGCTAAGTAAAAAATTTGATGATGTTCAAGCCTCTGTCGTCGCAGTCATGAAAGTTCGCGACGAAGATGTCAGTAAATACGGAATCGCAGATGTTGAAGAAAAATCTGATTCTTTATTTAAAGTGAAAGGTTTTGTTGAAAAACCAAAGCTTGCCGATGCCCCCAGCCGATGGGCTCTGCCTGGAAGATACGTGTTTTCTTCTGACATATTTGAAGAGCTAAAAAACACTAAAAGCGGTGTGTTGGGTGAGATTCAATTAACAGACTCAATGAATATGCTCGCAAAAAAACAAAATTTTTATGCGTCTACTTTTACTAGCGACCGTCATGATGCTGGTGATAAATTTGGTTACTTAAAAGCCAATGTCGAACTGAGCCTTAGAAATTTAGAGCTCAAAAACGAAATGAAAAACTATATTCAAGAGCTGGCTCTAAGACTTCAGCAGGGTGAATTTAAATGAAAAGATTGATTTTGTTTTTTACTTCATTTTTTGTTTCGATCTTGCTTGCGCCCACGGCCTCGGCATTCATCCCGCGAGGAATGCTTATTTTGCAAAAAAATGTCGAAACAAACGGCAGTGGTATTTACCAAATTGAGCAAGAGGTTCAGTTTCCGACCGCTCAAGGAACCTTTATCCTCAAAGAAACTTGGGTTGTCGAAAATGACAGCACCTTGCGCCTTATCGTCACCGGAACAAAAGAATACAAAGATCTTATTCACATGCAGTTTCTATATCTCGGCGGCCAAAGACACCAAGTTGTGGGTGGCAAAAAAATCACTTCAAAAATATCTGACGATTTTTTTGAAAAATTTTTTCACTTCAGAAACTCTGAATATTTAGCAAATACTTTGGTCTCTTTGAAAATTGCACCTGCAAGTCTTTTTGACCGCAAAATAGTAAAAAACGTCAAAGAATTTGAATATCAGCCAGAACCATTTTTACGCTTATCTCGAGTCGGCGGCGTCATCAATTATGCCTTTGGCACTCCCGTAAATTCAGGTACCAGCGAAGTTCAACCTGGCCTATGGATCGAGCAAGACCAATTTGTCATTCGTAAAATTAAACTTCCAAGCAATGCTGAAGTCTCGGCTGAAAATCACAGCCTCTACGCTCGTGGACTGCTTTTTCCAAGAAAACGAAGTATTGCATGGGACACCAACACGATCCATATTCAAACTCTCTCTGTCAGCTCAAAGCCAAAACAGGCTAGTCTCTTTGCAGTCGCTAATCTAGAGAACTCTAAGCTTGAAGCTCTTGATGGCCTGCCAGTGCATAATCTCGTTGAGGATTTCTACAAAAGGTTTCGGTAGGCATGTCTGAAATTTGGCGCGTGGCTGTTGATGCTCCGATCCGCGAGGCTCTAACCTATGCCTCGCCACTTTCGGGAGAAACCCCTGTGCGTGGCTCGTCTGTGATCGTGCCGCTGGGTAACAGAACAACCCATGGTGTTGTGCTGGGGCCCGGAACTCCTTCGAGCGAATTTGAACTCAAGCACATAGCAAGTATTGAACAAGATTATCCGGTACTACCGAGCTTTTATGTTGATTGGCTTGAGTGGGTTGCAAATTACTATCTTCACCCGCCAGGTCTTGTCGCCGCTACTTTTTATCCTCCTCTGAAGAAGCTAGAAAAGGCGCGTAAATCCAATCGACCGCCTGTGGTGCCAATCAAAGAGGCGATGGCACTCCCCGATTTGACTCCTGAGCAAACTCAGGTGCTAGCGCAAATTCAATCGCATCAAGGCTTTGCAGCTCATCTCCTTTTTGGAGTCACTGGCTCCGGAAAAACAGAAGTCTATCTCCGCTTGCTCGAAACAGTTTTAAATAAAGGCCAGCGCGGCCTGGTGCTGGTCCCTGAAATCTCTTTAACCCCTCAGCTCATTCACCGATTTGCAACACGTTTTGGAGATCAAATTGCAGTGATTCACTCGCACCTGACTGAGCGTGAAAGGACCAATCAGTGGTGGGAGATCGTCAACGGCAATAAAAAAATATTGATTGGCGCAAGGTCGGCTCTATTTTGCCCGATTGATGATTTAGGGATTATCATCGTCGACGAAGAGCATGAGCCGTCTTTCAAGCAAGACGAAAAGCTCAAGTATCACGCTCGGGACTCTGCCATCATGCTCGCTCGAGGAGCAAAGTGTCCGATTGTGCTTGGCTCTGCAACGCCTAGTCTTGAGAGTTGGAAAAATGCTCTCGATGGAAAATACAAACTGCACAAAATGCAAAATCGAGTCGAGAACAGGTCACTCCCACAAGTCCAAGTGATTGATATTCGAAATTTGAAAAACAATAAAACAGATCTTCCGCCATGGCTACATCCACAGCTTTTTGATGCCATCTCAAACACTCTGGCAAAAAAAGAGCAAGTCGCTCTCTTTTTAAATCGAAGAGGAACCGCCAATATTGTGGTTTGCCCTGCCTGCGGATTTACTCATGAGTGCCCTAACTGCGACATCAGTTTAACTCTGCATGGCAGGTCACACTTGGTCTGCCATTACTGCGACTACCATGAGCCCGCAAAACAAATGTGCCCCGATTGCAAAGAGGGAGAAATGACTCCCCTCGGAGTTGGTACCGAAAAAGTCGAAGAAGACATCTCAGCACTTTTTCCTGAACATAGGGTGGCCAGAGCCGATCGAGATGAAATTCAAAATCGCGAAGATCTCGAGAGCCTTGTTTCACAGATGGAAAATCGCGAAATTGATATTTTGGTGGGCACTCAAATGATCGCCAAAGGTCTTGATTTTACTCATCTGACTTTGGTCGGCCTGGTCTTAGCGGATGTCGGATTTAACCTGCCAGATTTTCGATCGACCGAACGAAGCTTTCAGCTGATCACCCAAGTGAGTGGACGCGCTGGCCGACATATTAAGCTCGGAGAACAACCAGGCCAAGTTTTTATTCAGACGCTCAACCCAGACCATGTCAGTCTTCAATATGCCATCAATGCCGATTTCGAAGGTTTTGCAAAGCAAGAAATTTTGTCTCGCGAGCAGCTCTGTTATCCTCCCCATGGCAAGCTTGCATCGTTTCGAATTCAAGGCACGCAACTAGATCGAGTTCAACAGGCGTCGAAGCTTTTGGCTCAACGGGCTCAGCAACTCAAGGGCCGCCACACGGCCTATGAAAAGGTCGAGGTCCTAGGACCTGCCGAAGCACCTTTGGCAAAACTTCGCGGACAATTTCGCTATCACTTATTACTAAAGTCAGACTCTATTAAAAGTCTTAACCCTTTTTGCCATCAACTTTTGGGAGACCACGGCTGGGTTCCACCTGGCGTTCGGGTCAGCGTTGATGTTGACCCACTCCATCTTCTTTAAGACAATAACTCTATGTCCGAAGTATCGTGTCCTCGCTGTGGAAAATCCGTAGCGGAGCTGCAAAATTTAGATCCGGGTATTATCGCTAAGCTCGGTGAAGAGGGCAAAGGCGAAAGTTTGCCTTCGCAAGTTTGCGCCAGCTGCTATGCGCAGCTTGCAGGCTCTGTCGCTCGCGGCAGCGTTCTTATGATGCGTGAAAAGGCCAAAGAACAAAAGCGTCTCATGCTTTGGAAGAGCCGAGTGAATTTAATCAAAAAAGCTCGTCAGTGCATGAATGACAAAATGTTTTCTGACGCCGCCGTGGCTTACGAAAAATATTTGCGCGTATTAGAAGTCGTATTTGATGCTAAGCCAGGAGACCTTTCGCCAGAGCACTTCAAGGATTCAGCACGCACACAAGAGCTGACAATTGTCGCCTCTGTTTACTGGGATCTCTTAAGAATTTACGATACCAGCGAAAGATACGGAGAGCGGCAAGGTCAATCAGCTCAAAAGCTCGCAAACTTCTTGAAGTTTACTCCGATTCTTCCTGACATCGTTCGCAAGGCCGAAGTTTTTCTCAAAACCGCCAAAAACCCAGCGATGATCAAACAGTTTTTAAAACTGGCCAACGACGACAAGGGCCGCTGCTTTATCGCCACAGCTGCGTTTGAATCAAATCTTGCGCCAGAAGTTCGATTTCTTTGCCAATTCAGAGATCAATTTTTGCGAAAACATTTAGCAGGAAATATCTTCATTTTTCTTTACTACAAGTTTTCTCCACCCATTGCTCGCATTTTGGACAAATCTCCTCGTCTCAAACCCGCCGTGCGCGGGATTCTCCGCCGAATCATCTCTTTTCTTGCTGCTCGTCAATAGATTGAACTTGCAAAATAGGTCTTAGAAAAGCCAGGCTAATCCTCTATGAGTACACCACGTAAATCTTCTCAGCACGTTTATGACTATGCAATTATCGGCAGCGGCCTCACCGGCCTTTGCATTGCCAACGCTCTTTCAAAAATCACAACCAATCTTGTTCTGATTGAGGGTGGAGATACATTTGGCGGCTTCAACCGTTCAGTTTCAACTCCCGTCGGTTTAACAAACAATGGACTTCGCTATCTGCCTTCAACAGATTTGACTCAAAAATCTTTGGCTTTTCTAGAGATGCTCTTGACCACAAACCTAAATCCTCAGGCCAAAGAGTGCCAGCCAATGAACTACGAATCTGGTGGCTTAAAACCTTTTATCGGTTTTGGAGACAATCCCCCTCCATTTTATGAAGAACTCAATTACTTTGCTTCAACAGAAAGAATTGAAACAAATCTCGAACCTCATGAATGGACTCAGCTTCTTTTTAATAATTACACTGGTGATTTTTCTCCAAGATCGTTCGTTACAAAGTTCAATGGTGAAAACTCACAAATCACTTCTGTCACAATAAATGGCCAAAAAAAGATCAACGCTCACAACTTTATTTATTGTGGCGAGATAAAGGCTCTTGCTGGCCTTCTTCCAGAAGATGCTCTTAGTGCTAAAGCCAAGGCAAAGCTTACTAAAAATCAATACTGGACAGCTGTTTGCCTTGATCTTTTGCATGCCGAAAAAGTCACGGACTCTGCAGCGATTCACGTTTTAAATGGCACCACTCAAGATGAGCTAGGACCATGTGTTGGTCGTTTTTTAAATGCGGCAGAAAGCTCTGATGGCGTCACTCGCCAGTACTCACAGTGGATGACCTTTGTTGATGGTGAAGAATCTGAGGACACCGAAGTCATTGGCGCTGCTCTTAAAAAAGTGAAAAGACAAATCAAGCGCGCCTATCCTACGGCCCTTGATAATATGAGTTTTGAAAGAATTCTTGTGGTACCGGAATACTCGGGTCATGGAGACCTCAAGCTCAGCGCCAATCAAAGTCTTGCTACCTATCAAAATATGTGGATTGGCTCGAATACCATTTCAGCACAGAAAAATATTTTAGGGGCCCTTTTGCAGGCAGAACTTATTTGCGCCTCACTAGGCTGCCACCCTCTAGGCGCGCAAGTCACAACAATAGTGCCTCAAGCATCTGCTCAGGCAGACAGCCCAGCATCAGAATCTTAAAGCAAAGGCAGGCAATATGGGTCGGATTGTTGTAATCAGTATTTTAATTGCATCTGGCCTTTTGGGTTTTACAGTCTATAAAACCCTTAAAAACTCTCCTGCTATAAAAAATAGTGTGGCCCTGCAGCTTGAGAATAAGTTCCAAACTTATCTTTCCTCTTTGCCAGAAAACGAGCAGTCTAAACTTGAGTTAGAAAATACCAACGAGGTCGAAATATTCGGCGGTGACTCAATCCCCGTTAACTATCAGTATTTTCTAGTTCTAAAAGAAGCTTGGTCTATCCAGCTTCATGATAAATCAATTCATATCACAGCCCCAGCTATTCACTTTGAAAGTATCATTTCGTCTAAAATCGCAAAAGAACTGCAGCAAAAATACAAGGCTTCGATCGAAGAACTTGCACAAAAACAACGAGATAAAGTCTTTGATACGGCACGAGCCACGGTCTCAATATTTTTGCAAAAATGGCTTGAATTTCAGTTTCCAAAAGAAAAAAATATCGAGCTTAAGGTGCACTTTTTGAATGAGCCTTCTCTAAAATAACCGCTCACGACATTGCTTCTCAAGATATCCACCTGTTTCTCCACAAAATGCCTCGCCTTTTCGGCCTGTCTGAATCTTTTTAAGTGCCTTTTGACCTTGCCTGTCAGCACTTGTGCGTGCTAATTCCACAGCAACTATAACTCACTTCAAGACATCCACTGGTCCTGGCCCGAGGGAGAAATCTCGGAAACTAGGCTTAACCTCACAAGAGGTCCCTGTCTTGAAGGTGGCTCAACCAGAAAGGAACACCATGGCAACCGTGACCATGAAAGATATGCTTGACGCAGGGGTCCATTTCGGACACCAAACGCAGCGTTGGAACCCAAAGATGAAACCTTATGTCTATACAGCTCGAGGTGGCATCCACATCATCGATCTGCAAAAGACAGTTGTGCGCGCTAATAAAGCCGCAGAATTCGTAAGATCAATCGCTGCTGATGGCGGTCGTTTGATTTTCGTAGGAACTAAAAAACAGGCTGTTGAGCCTATTTTGGAAGCCGCTCAAAAATGCGGTCAGTACTATGTTACTAAGCGCTGGCTTGGTGGAATGCTCACTAACTTTTCAACTGTAAAAGCATCTATCGATCGCCTAAAGCGCATCGACCAGATGAAAGAAAAGGGCGAGTACAACTACTTCTCTAAAAAAGAACGTGCAAAAATTGACAAAGAATATCTTCGCTTGTCTGAATACCTCAACGGTATCCGTGACATGAAAGATGCTCCGTCTGCAATGTTCGTTGTAGATCTTCCTAAGGAACACATCGCAGTTGCTGAAGCTACTCGCCTTGGAATTCCGGTGGTTGCAATCGCTGATACAAACTCAGATCCTGAGCAAATTGAATATCCAATTCCAGGAAATGACGATGCTATTCGTTCGATCAAACTTTTCGCCAACCTAGTGGCTGATGCTTATCTTGAAGGTGCTAAAGAGTATGAAGCAAAACTTCGCACTCAGACTGACAAGCAATCTGATCTTGTAAAAGAAAAAGAAGCTGACGAAAAAGAATTTGCTGAAAAGGCTCCTCGTCGTCGTGGCGCTAAAGCTGATACAGCAGCAGCCCCTGTAGCTCCTAAAAAAGCTGAAGGCCCAGTTGTTGTTAAAGCTAGCAAACAGCGCAAGCTTGTTGCTGCCGGAACAGCTGAGATCCACGAGATCCAAGCTGAGCTTGAAAATCCAGACGCTGAAGTTGCAAAAGAAGACGCAGAGTAATTCTCTCGTCGCAATTTGCGCTTAGCTATTAGTCTTCATAATTTACAGATAGTATGAATGGTGCGGAAAGACCGCACCATTTTTCACGCCGAACTCAGGAGATTTAAAATGTCTATTTCTGCTACTATGGTTAAAGACCTTCGCGAAAAAACAAACGCCGGAATGATGGATTGCAAAAAAGCTCTTCAAGAAACCAACGGAGACTTCGAAGCCGCTATTGAGTGGTTGCGAGTTAAAGGTTTGGCTTCTGCTGCAAAAAAAGGTGATCGCATCGCAACTGAAGGCCTAGTAAGTGCAACAGTTGCTAATGGCGGCAAAACTGCCGTTCTTGTTGAAATCAACTCTGAAACTGATTTCGTGGCTCGTAACGACGGCTTCAAAGATCTCGTTCAAACAATTGCAAACCACATTGCAACACTCAAATCAGCACCGTCAGAGGCTTCTGGTCTTCTTGAGACAACTCTTGCAACTGGTGTTAAAGTTGACATTTACCTCAAGGAAGCGATTGCTAAAATTGGCGAAAACTTGGTGATCCGTCGTTTTCAAAAAGTTGATACCGATGGCTACGCGCACACTTACATTCATGGCGATGGTAAAATTGGAGTTTTAGTTGAAGTTACAGCTAAGACCGCGAACGACGCTGTTAAGGCCTTTGCAAATGACGTCTGCCTTCACGTTGCAGCAATGAATCCTTTGGCTCTTTCACCGGATCAAGTAGCTCCTGAAGTTGTTGAAAAAGAGAAAGAAGTTCTTCGGGCTAAAGCCATCGAACAAGGCAAAAAACCCGAAATGTTAGATAAAATTGTCGCTGGTCAAATCAATAAGTTTTTGGCTGAGAGTTGTTTGCTTGAACAGGCTTTCGTAAAAAATCCAGACATTAAAGTGAAAGAATACTTAGCTCAGCAATCAAAAGCTGCTGGAGAAGCGTTCACACTCAAGCGTTTCATTCGTTTTGAACTGGGTGAAGGCCTTCAAAAGAAAGAGAACAATTTCGCTGAAGAAGTTGCTGCTCAAACGAAGGGCCATTAATCCATGGCCGCTGCTTACAAACGGATTCTTCTCAAATTAAGTGGAGAGGCCCTCGCGGGTAAGCAGGGGCATGGTATTCATGCTACGACAATTCATCAAATAGCGGCCGACGTTGCTGCTGCTTATCGCACCGGTGTTCAAATCGGCATCGTTATCGGCGGCGGCAATATTTTTAGAGGTGTTGCTGCTTCTTCAGATGGAATGGATCGAGCAAGCTCAGATTATATGGGAATGCTTGCAACTTGTATCAATGCCCTTGCTCTTCAAGATGCTCTCGAAAAACAAAAAGTGCCAACACGAGTTCAGACAGCCATTGAAATGGCCGAAATCGCAGAGCCCTATATCCGCAGGCGTGCGATTCGCCATTTAGAAAAAAATCGCGTTGTTATTTTTGGCGCTGGTACTGGTAATCCGTATTTTACTACAGATACAGCTGCCGCGTTGAGGGCGATGGAAATCAATGCTGAAATTTTAATGAAGGCAACGAAAGTTGATTTCATTTACGACAAAGACCCTGTCAAGCACGCTGACGCTGTTAAGTTCGATAGAATCAGCTACCTAGAGGTTCTCAACCGTGATCTTAAAGTCATGGATTTAACCGCTGTAAGTCTTTGCATGGACAACAAATTGCCGATCTTAAGTTTTGACCTCACAAAACCCGGAAACATTCTTAGGGCTGTCGAGGGCGAAACTATTGGAACTATAGTTCACTAAACAATAATTTACTAAAGAGGTTTTATGACCGCTGAAGCAAAGAAAAAGGCTCAAGAAAAAATGGAGAAAGCCCTCGCGGCACTTCAAAATGAGCTAAAAAAAATCAGAACCGGAAAAGCCCAAATTTCAATGTTGGATAATATTCGCGTAAATTATTACGGCAATATGACTCCGCTCAATCAGGTGGCTGCCATATCAACTCCTGATGCAAAATCATTTTTAATTGCCCCGTGGGAAGGCTCAATCCTAAAAGAGATCGAGCAAGCCATTGTAAAAAGCGACATTGGTATGACTCCGATGAACGACGGCAAGGTTGTGCGCCTCAAGGTTCCCGACCTAACCGAGGAGCGGCGTAAGGACCTTGTTAAACAAACTAAAAAAATCGTCGAAGACTCTCGAGTTGCAGTTCGTATGGCACGACGAGATGCCAATGAAGAAACCAAAAAGGCACTTAAAGACAAAGCTATCAGTGAAGATGAAGCAAAAAAGTCTGATGCCGATATTCAAAAACTAACTGATGATTATGTTAAAAAAGTAGATGCTATTTCTGATGAAAAAGAAAAAAGCATCATGACTATTTAAGTAACTATTTTAGCAACTATCTAACCTTGAGTGACGCATGAGTTTACCTGAACATATCGCAATAATTATGGACGGAAATGGACGCTGGGCACAGATGCGCTCAAGGCCACGTACATATGGGCATATTAAAGGGACACGTGTTGCAAAAAAAATAATTACTAGCTGCTCTCGCAAAGGAATTAAGTACCTAACGCTGTATGCATTCAGCTCAGAAAATTGGATGCGACCAAAAGGCGAAGTCTCTCTATTGATGAGCCTGCTTAAACGCTATTTGCACAAAGAAACCAACAATCTCGTCAAAGAAAATATTTTTTTTGAGACAATTGGCGATTTGTCACGGCTTCCTGAGGATGTCTTAGCGGCAATTGCTAAAGCTAAAAAGGCAACCTCGCAATGCACAGGCTTAAGACTTACGTTTGCCATAAGCTATGGCTCTCGTTGGGAAATCGCCTCCGCAGCCAAAGCTTTGGCTCGCCAAGTGGCAGATGGGACATTAGATCCTGAAGATATCGACGAAAGTCTTTTAAATGCACAAATGCATACTTACCCAATGCCCGACCCTGATCTTATTATTCGTACCTCTGGAGAAAAACGTCTTTCAAATTTTTTAATGTGGCAGGCTGCTTATTCAGAGTTTTATTTTTCTGAAACACTTTGGCCTGACTTTACCGAGCTTGATCTTGATCTTGCCATCGGCAACTATCTGAAAAGAGAAAGACGTTTTGGCGCTCTTACCACCTCTCAAAACCCTACTCATTAGACTGGCCTCTGCGCTTGCTGCAATACTAGTTGTTGCGTTGCTTTTTCATTTTTTTGATAAAGATGCCATCCGAGTTCTGAGCCTTTTTGCGGTCTTGCTTGGTTGTGGTGAATTAGAAAAACTGCTGTTTCGAATCGAAGACCCTAAATCGCTGAAAATTCTCTTTTATGTTTTTACCCTCGCTATCTTTACACTTTCTTCGACACTAGGCTCTGGATCAGAAATCTTTTTTTCAATTCTATTTTTATTTTTTGTCTGTATTTCAATGGCGTCGATGATGGCTTCCACTTCTGCGTTTCAAACCATAGAAGACCTCTTTAACTTTCTTTCTCGAGCGCTTATTGGTTTTTTATATATGGGTTTACTGCCCTCTTTTGTTTTCCGTCTTTTTTATTTAGACCAAGCACTGACTTGGTTTTTCATGCTTTTGACTGTCGTTTTCGCAGGTGACACTTTTGCGTATATTTTTGGAGCTTTGTTTGGAAAGAAAAAGCTCATGCCGAAAGTTTCGCCTAAAAAAACTATTGCCGGGTCTATCGGGGGACTCGTTGGATCGGTGACCTTCACAATGGTATTCGCTCACTACATGAAAGCCCAGTCGCTCCAGTTCTTCTTAGGTTTAGGTTTGGCCCTCGGTGTCTTTGCACAGTTTGGCGACCTCTTTGAGTCGCTTTTAAAAAGAATTGCCAACCAAAAAGACTCCGGCTCGATTATGCCAGGGCATGGTGGGGTTCTTGATAGAATTGATGGTGTTCTCTTTGGAGCCCCCATCATCTATTATTTTGCGACTTGGTATTTAGCAAACTAGACCGTCTAACGACGCTGCTGAACTAGACTACCGTCCCCGCCGAAGCCAATTATATAATGTAGAAATGGATATAATTTTTGGATACCTCCACCAAGGCTTTTCGGCGATCGCACCCTTTGTAATTTTACTAGGGCTTCTCATTTTCGTTCATGAACTTGGACACTTTTCGGTGGCTAAGTTTTTTGGCGTGCGGGTCGAGGTGTTCAGCCTCGGATTTGGAAAAAAAATATTTCAATTTAAACAAGGTGATACCGTTTATTGCCTGTCGCTGATTCCTTTGGGCGGCTATGTAAAAATGTTTGGTGACGAGCATGGCCAAGTTTTAAACGAAGAAGAAAAAAAATATTCGTTTTTGCATAAGCCTGTCGGGCAAAGAATCGGAATCGTACTTGCTGGACCCATGATGAACTTTATCTTTGCAATATTTATTTTTATGCTCGTATCCCTCCTTGGTGAAGACTTGCGAGGCCCGGTTATTGGCGACATCAGTTCTTCGTCATTAGCTTACAGCAACGGCTTTCGATCTGGAGACACTGTTGTACGCGCCGGAAAATCTAACGTAAAAAGCTGGGAAGACTTTCAGGATGCTCTTAATTCTTCAAAGGGCTCTGAACTTCAGATTGAGGTTCAACGCGAGGTCGGAGGTCAGCACGAAACCCTGCAATCCAAGGCATCAATTAAAACCAATCCAAATATTTTAAGTTCCGAAAGCCAAATTGGAGAAATTGAGGGCATCACAGCAAATTCTCGGCAAAGCGTAGTGGGCGTGCGCAGCTTATCTTTAGCTGAAAAAGCGGGATTAAAAACGGGAGACAGAATTACTGCGATCAATGACATTAAGGTTAAGTACTTTAGACAAATCGAAAATGTTTTAGTCTCTCAATCAGGCTTAAATATAAAAATCGATGTCGAGCGATCAAATTTTGATGAATCTAAAACTGAAAAAATTTCTGCCTCCCTTGATCATCCAAAGTTTTCTTCTATGGCTGGGCTGGGCCTTGAGTCTTCTGAGCTGTATCTTGCAAAAATAATGGAATCAACTCCTGCTGCCCTTGCTGGCTTGCTTGAGGGCGACAGAATTATTAAGGTTGGAACCACTGAAGTTGAAAAATGGGATGATCTTCTTAATATTGTAAAATCATTTTCTGGCACAGGCAGCCTTAACTTTGAAATTGAGCGTCAAGGTAAAATACAAAACTTTGAAATCACTCCAAAAATGACGTCTCAAATGAATGCTCAGAACGGTGAAGAAAAAAGATTTACGATAGGAATCATCCCTCACATTATGATTGCAGAACCCATCGTGGTTAAGGTTCAAGCAGAAAATATTTTTGTAGCAAGCCAACGTGGTCTAGCAAGAACCTATGATGTCACCGTAATGACGGTTCTCAGCTTTGTAAGACTCATCGAAAATAAAATTTCTCCCAAAAATATTGGCGGAGTGATTTCGATTGGTCAGGCAGCAAGCGAGACTTTTAAGATTGGAATTACTCATTTTTTACAAATGATGGCCGTAATCTCAATCAATCTGTTTATTTTAAACTTGCTTCCAATTCCAGTATTAGATGGCGGTCATTTGTTATTTTATACTATCGAAGCTTTAAAGGGCGCCCCCGTAAGTATGAAAAAAATGGAAGTCGCTCAGCAAGTGGGCTTAGTTTTATTAATGAGTCTTATGGTTTTTGCCTTGTTTAATGACTTTACTCGTCTGATAGGCAACTGATGTTATGATCACGCTCGCTATTGAATCAAGCACTGCAATGGGCAGCGTTGCACTGCTTGATGGCGATCTTCTTCTCGGAGAAGAACAAAGCCTCATCCAACGATCGCACTCTGAATTTTTAAATTCGGCAATTTCAAGAATTTTAATTCAAAATAATTTATCTTTAAGTCATGTTGATTGGATTGCTTGTTCGCCTGGCCCTGGAAGTTTTACGGGAGTTAGGGTTGCATCCAGTTTAGCGAAAACTCTTGCCTATTCTTTAGATAAAAAAATTTGGAGTGTGGACTCTCTCGAGATCTTGGCAGCTTTTGATCCACAAATTGATCAACCGCAAAAACTTGTGGCGATCAATGCTTTTAAAAATATGGTTTACTATTCTCTCTACCTAGGAACAAAAAAAATTCTTGGGCCACAGGTAATTGAATTAAGTTTGCTAGAGGACTCTATTGGCTTGATTTTTCCTTCGGGAAGTATTCATTTTTGCGGAGACACGTTTGATTTACTTCCGTCTTTTCTTTCGGAAGTGATGACTTCACGACTGATTCCACCCTCGCACTCTGCATTGATTCATCCCACGGCATCAGTTCTTGGATCTTTATCGCACCAAAGACCAGAAGTAGGTCAGACTTTGGACTGGATTTCATTTCAACCCCTTTACCTCCGCGCATCAGAAGCCGAAGAAAATCTGCGACTTAGAGCGAATTTAGCTACGCGGAGATAAAAAATGAGCGCAAAAGTTTGGGTTGTTGGATCTGGAAAAGGCGGGGTTGGAAAGACCTTTGTTTCATCCAGCGTTGGTATAACCCTATCAAAATTAAATCAGTCTGTTCTCCTTGTTGACTTTGACTTGAGTGGCGCAAACCTACATACAACTCTCGGCCTTCAGCTAACGGATAGAAATTTACGAAATTTTTTTGATGGTTCACATAAGCTCGTTGATCTTGTTCAACCAACAAATATCCCGCGCTTGTCATACATTCAGGGCTTTTGGGATGACTGGTCTCTTTCTGATATTTCTCTTGATCAAATTCGTCGTTTTGCAGAAAGCTGCCGTACCACTGAATATGATATCGTCATCATTGACCTTGGCGCTGGTTCTGGTTGGGGCAACATGGAGCTATTCAAGCTTGCAGACGAAAGACTCTTAGTGGTGGACCCAGAGCCAACCTCGATCGAAAAATCGTACAGATATCTTGAAGCTTTCATATGTCACTCTTTGCGCGAAAACGCATCTGCCGAATCGTTTTTAAAGATTCAAAATGCGCTTCGTGAATATCGAAATAAAAACCAGAAAGGTCTTTTCTCCTTCAGAGATTACCTTCACAACGCCACAGGATTTTCTTTCGACCACTTCGAACAGTTGAGCAAGCAGCCAATTCGCTTGATTGTAAACTCAACAAGAAGCCGCCCAGACCTAGAGCTAGGTTTTGCGATTAAAAGTGTGTGTAATAAGTACTTTGACATTCCTGTAGACTTTGTAGGCTCCATTGATTTTGACAATGCGGTGTGGCAGTCAATCAGAGGTAAAGAGCCTGTGCTAATTGCAAAACCGTTCACACCCGTTGCGAGCCAATTTTTAACAATTTGCAGACATCTACTAAGCTCATCAAGAAACTCTAATTTTTCTGCAAATCAGCTTAAGGCCGTGGTATAAAATATCCAACATGGATGTTAATTCAAAATACAATTACTACGAAATTTTAGAAGTCAGTCCCCAGTCACATCAGACTGAAGTCAATCAGGCCTATGAAAGAATGAAGGTTACATACGGCGGCGATAATCCTGCCATATATACTATTTTTTCAGAAGAAGAAGCTCGGAACATGCTAAACCTCATTGAGGAGGCGTTTTCCGTTTTAGGAAATAAATCATTGAGAACTGACTACGACGAAAAAATGAGTTTTAACTCAAAACCGGATGGCATGGCTCCAATTTCAGTTGGTAGACCCATCGCCTCAATGACTGACAAAATAAAAAAAGGCCCTTTGTTTAAGCCTGAGTTTAAGATGAATGCCATTTTTGAAGCAGAAATCAAAGAACGAACGGACTGGGATGGCGAACAAATTAAAAAAGTTCGCGAATATAAAAATTGGACTCTTGAATCGCTTGCCGAAACTACAAAAATTAGTGGTTATTACATACAAGGAATTGAAAAACTGGAGCCGGGATCTCTTCCCGCGCCTGTTTTTGTACGCGGTTATGTTTCTCAAATATGCAGAGTCCTTTCTCTCGATGAAAAAAAGGTTTGTGATTCTTTCATGAAATATTACAAAAAAGCACTTGAGCGAAAATAACTTGTTCCGCCTTATGCAGTTTGGAGAAGAGCTTGTTGGTCTTCGGGCTGACAAAGCGCTTGGATTGCTTTCTGAGGTTGGAACTCGCTCCAAAGCAAGTTGGCTTCTAGAAAATCAACGCGTACGAATCAATGGAAAAGTTCCCAAAAATTCTCAATCGATTCAGGCTCATGATATAATAGAAATTTGGTTTCCAGAGAAAAAATCATCTGAACTAACTCCCCTACAGTTACAACTCGACATCAAATATGAAGACGATGATATTCTTGTGATAAATAAGCCCGCAGGACTTGTTGTTCATCCAGCGGCAGGCCACGCCCAAGACACCTTGGTCAACGCCCTATTAAATCACACTAAAGATTTATCTATGCGGTTTGGTGAAGAGCGGCCAGGCATCGTCCACCGTTTAGATAAAGATACGAGCGGACTGCTTGTTGTAGCAAAAAACAATGAATCTCACGAAAATCTTTCTCTGCAATTCAAATCCAGAACAATTCATAGAAAATATTATGCGGCCACCGTTGGCGTTCCCCCCAAGCAGTCTGGAAAAATCGAAAGCTGCCTCGCAAGGAGCCCCAACGAGAGAAAGCGCTTTGCGTCGGTTAGAGATTTTAGAAATAAAATTATTATCAACACCGAAGATGCTCCTGATTACGGCAAGTGGGCGGTCACAAATTATAAAACAATCTTAAGTTTGCCATCTGGTATTTCCTATTTAGAACTTAAACTAGAAACCGGAAGAACTCATCAAATCCGAGTGCATCTTTCAGAAATGGGTTGCCCGATCATTGCAGATGATAATTATGGTGCAGATAAAAAAACAAAAAATTTAGGAATTAAGATTAAGGCCTTGGTTGAGCAGTTTCCACGATTTGCTCTTCATGCGGCCGAACTTGGATTTAAACATCCTAAAAATAATACAGATCTCTTTTTTAGCGTGGACTGGCCTTCTGACCTCAAAGAACTCCTAAAGAAAATGGAACTCATAAAATAACATGACACTGAAACTCCAAAATCGCGCCGATGGACAACTTTGGAGTATGGGCAAATTCTTGATTTTTTTTGGCAACAAGAATTCTAAAGTCGAAGCACTTCAATCGGAGTTTTCGAAAATCAATTTTTCTCAAATAAAGCAGGTTCATGGAAACAATGCGGTCGAGTCCCATGGGCCTTCGCTAGAGCCTCTGCCTGAAGCCGATGGACATTTTACAAAATACAAAAATCTCGCTCTGGTTATAAAGACGGCCGATTGTATTCCTATTTTTGTTGTCGATCCGAAAAATGGTTCTTGTGCGGGAATTCATGCTGGATGGAGAGGTGTTGCTTCAGAGGTTTTAAAAAAAACTTTACAGCAGCTAACTCTTGTTAACGGGTCCGTGCCGAAAGATCTTATTTTTTTTATTGGGCCACACATACAAAAACATTCTTTTGAAGTCGAAAATGAGTTTGGAGAAAAAATTCTTAGCACCATTAAAGATAATTCTGATTGTTACACCGATCTTTTGAACGGAAAATCACGGATCGATCTAAACTTGACTATCAGACGACAGATTATCGATTTTGGATGTTTGCCTTTAAATATTTTTGGCGACAAAATCGATACAATGACAAATCAAACTTACTGCTCTTATCGACGAGATAACGTCAATGCCGGAAGACAGAACAGTTTTGTTGCCTTAAACGAAACCAATATTTAGCTAATACTTTATTTTATCGGATTTTTTTTGCCACAATTCAAACGTAGACAAAGCCGATGACCTCATCATCTGAATCATGGGTATTGAGCGATCTTGGATATTTTTAGGAATTTCTTGATAAATAAAGTCATCGTCAAACTCAATATCTGCAGCATCTTTTTTTGTATTTGCGAAATAAATTTTTGACAGTCTCGCCCAATAAATAGCAGATAAGCACATAGGACAAGGCTCACAGCTTGTATAAATTTCGGCACCAGACAAATCAAAGGTCGAAAGACCACGGCAAGCCTCTCGAATTGCCTGAACTTCAGCATGTGCTGTAGGATCGTTGTTCGATGTAACGCTATTGCAGCCTTCGCCAATGATTTCTCCATCACGAACAACGACGGCACCAAACGGACCGCCTGCGCCCAGCTCAACATTTTTTGTGGCAATTTCAATGGCTCGTGCCATAAATTTTTGATTCATGCTATCCTCGAATAATAAGACAAACTCGCAGAACTTCTATCCGAGCGCAATGTCGTTTTGTAATTTGTCTATTCGAAATTATCATATTACTATTCATAAATTCGCACTCGCTCGACAGGATTTAAATGAACCTAGGTGATAGCAAAAAAAAACACTCGTATTTTATCTCCGCAGGTCCCTTGACCCATAGGTTGTCACCTTTTTCCGAAATTGGCTTGGGTCATGCCAAGCATGTGCCGAATGAGCTTATTTTTTCTTCTGCATGGCTCTGGCAGGAAAGCACAGTTCCACATCAACCGCCAAGATTTAGTGTTGGCTTTCCTGAAGAGTGGACTGCTCTTATTAGCTCTAATCCAAAAATTGAAAACCTATTTGGAAGCGATTCAGCAGCATATTTTGATTTTTGGATTTTTAGACAACTCAATAAAACAGAGCTTCTAGACTTAGAAAATATGCTTTTGAAAAATGTTGGAAATAGGATTGTTGTAGCACCTAGCTATGTTTTTTCATGGAAAGATTTTTTGGATTTGCCAGAAATCGCAAAGCATAAAAATGAGCACAGAGTTGTAGTTTGTTTTTTACCATCTCAAAACCATCTAAGTCCCTTTTTACGCGAGCACGATGTTCTTAGGTCAATAAAAGCACTTCATCCCTCTGTTGACCTGTTAAGACTAAATATCTCTCAAAATAGAGACTCGTTTTATACCAATATCGATTCTGAATATTGGGCAAATGAAGTTTCAAATTCCTCTAAATATTTGATTCGAACTTTGCGCGCTCTGGATCGCTGGTGTTTAGGGCATTTTATTTCATTTTCAGAATCTTTAGCTGACTACTTTATATCTTATAGATTAAAGCGACTTTTTTCGGCTTTAAATTTTTTGCTTTTGAGTTTTTGGTCTTTGTTTTTAAAAATAGTTCGATTTATTTTACAATCTATTCAATTTTTATTCAAAATTTTAAATTTTGTTTTTAGAATAATTCGTTGGCCATTTCTAAAAGTATATTGGTTTCTTGAATATCAATTTCAAAAATTCACTCGTGTTAAAAAATGATGAATTACCATTTCGAATTTTCGATCGTCATCCCAACAGTAACCGCATCATCAAGTCTCTTTGAATTGATCAGCTCAATTGAAGCAACTGAAACTAAAAATATTCAAATTATTATCGTTCAAAATCCTCCACAAAAAAAAATTTTAGACTGGAAGAATAAATTTCCAAACCTGCATATTGAATTTTGTTACTCGGCCGCCGGAGTAAATAACGCAAGAAACCTCGGAATGTCTCGCGCTAGAGGAGAGTTTATTTTTTTTCTGGATGACGATTGTAAAGTTGACGACCCTCTGCTGTTCGTAAAACATAAAAATGAGCACGATCTATATAGTGATGTTTTTGCTGTGGGTGGTTTTTATAGCAGCATAAGTAAAAATCGCATCGATGAGGCTTACGACATCATCCAATATCGATGGCTTAAAATGAATGCTCTCTCAGTTCCAGGCTCTTGCCAAGTTTTACTCGGTGGCCATTTTTCAATTAAAAATAGCGAAAGTATTCCAACTTTTGATCCAACAATTAGCTACGGTGGCTCTGAGACGGAGTACTTTTGGCGCCTAGGATCTTTGGGGTATCAATTTAGACTTATCAATTGCTCCATTTTACACTCCCCTGGCTTAACTCTAAGTAGCTTTGCTCGAAAGGCTTTTAAACAAGGGTCTACACATCGGCGCCTGGCAAAAACTATAGCTTTGCCTCCGCCTCACTGGATCGATACAACCCTTTATAAAAACTCATATTTTTATTTTTACTCTTTTTGTTTTGATCCTGCCGGATATATCAAAAATTATTTCCGTAAAAACTTTAGATTAATAGGATACATCAAGGGTGCGTTAATAATTTTTCATCAGAAGATTTGTTTTTACTTAGAGAACCGAGAGCTTTTTTAATACGATAATAAATTGCATTCTCGCCTCCCATAAACCCTCGAAGATTTTGATAAACTTCTAAATCCAAAGTGTTTAAAAAAAACTGCTTTGCTGTTTTGCCCAAAAGACGACGACGCTTTAGCCTAGACGACTGATACTCAGATGAAGAGTAGGCTGTTAGATGATAGAGGTTTAGCCGTGCGAGCTTAAATATTTTTTTATTTTTTGCCATTCTGTACCCGAGCTCTGTGTCTTCAAAGCCATACGAGACATAGGTTCTATTAAATCCACCTACTTCAAAAAATGTGTGCTTTTTGATCGCCAAACCATAAGTGCATGTGTATTTCCAAAAGAACTTCAAGGACATCCAGTTTTTAGTTTCAAAAAAAGGTCCCCAATAGCTCGCTTCTTCAATGTATAAATCTGATGTTTTTATGTTTTCAAGACGAACATGCCCGCTGCTCTTCTCTTGCTTTATATGCATTCGAGGAAACTGCAATACGTCAGCACTTTTCATTTCATCAATTATGGTTTGTACAAAATTAGATGGCACAACAATATCTGAATCCACAAAAACAAGTGTTTCAGCTCTTGCGTGTCTTACTCCCAAGTTTCGGCAGAGACCTGCCCTAAAAAAACTATCTCCCCGAGTCCTTGCTTTAGGCCTTGGCCAATACAGGTAGCGAATTTGTGTGTTTTCAGGCAGGCCAAATTTTTCGAGATAATCCCAAGTTGCATCATTGCCGCCATCATCGACAATGATAATTTCGTATCTTGAATGATTGACAGACTGCTGGCCAAGATGAAAAAGAGCTGCGTGCAAAAAATATTTATTGTTGTACGTCGGTATAATGATTGAAATTTCTGGCGATGAATTTTGAATTCCGCGTATTTGCTCAGCCACATCAAGAGCTTCAAGCTCGAAATCATCCGGAATTCGAAAATCAACCCGCTCGAGGCCGGGGCGCAAATCAGGGCTTAACATCGGAAAATTAAACTTAAGCATGTATAAAAATTGTGCAACTTCTGCCGCCGTCAAGTTATGAGGCCGGTCGATTGTCCACGGTTCGAATTGAAAAAATACATTTTCCATAGGGTGATTCAAAAAATAATTTTTTAGTGCATGAATCCAATGTTTGCCTTCCGAAAATTTTTGCGGACACACAACAACGCTCTTAAATAGAGGGCTGTTTTGAATCAACGATAGTTGAATTGGGGCGGTCAGTAATAGGTGGTACTCATCCCAACCATCGGGCGGAACGCTATTTATTCCCCCCTCCCAAGCCCAGGTGAACGTATTTTCAGTTAAATCGGTTGGCGGAAACCCTTGAAAATCTTCGGCGATAATTCTTTCTGAATTACTTAAAAAAGCTTTTTTTAGCCTTCTTTGTAAAGTCTTTTTATCTATGGAGTTTTTCAAGCGATAGGAGCGCATTTGGAAAGCTTACAATGTTTCAGAATGGGACGACAAATTGTTCTTCATTTTTTACTAATTTACATCTCAAGATCGTCGTTTCTTGATCCGATAAGTCCAGGATGCGACCGCTCCTACGAACAGGCAAAAATATTCGCGCAACCCAAGTCGATGCTTTGACTATTTCTATTATCAGGGGCCTAATCACTTTAAGTCTGTTTTTTTCAACCTTGGGTTGCTCTTTTTCAGGCTCGGTCAGCGACATGCTTGGGCAATCTTTAGGGGATGGTAAGGGCAGCCTATCTCCCTCGCTGGTGCAAATCTCATCGAGTGAAGTTTTGGTGGCATCATCGCTCTTATCGAGCGTTGGTCAAAGCCCAGCTATTCCCTCGCAAAGTGCAGGTCTTCCTGCTCTCACAGCTACCACCAATGCTAGCAATATAGTTTGGGGAAATACTTCTTCGGGCTCGGGCGTCTCGTCGTCAGGATCTGGCTCCTCAGCAGCTGGAGGTGGAATTCTCGCAGTAGATGCAATGGCTAGTACAAGCTACACAATCAATGTCAGCATAACATGGCCGCTCGGCGCTGATCCGAGGTGTAACATTCTTACGCCACTCTCTTTCTTAACCTGCGATTTAACGAGTTTTATTTTACGAACTTCAGATATTACTAGCATGACCGCCGCTGGCGGCAAGCTACAGCTCTACGCCTATGATGCAAAATACCCATCCGCAGGATTGAGTAGCAATCAACTCAATGTAGTCGATTTTGCACTCCGACAGGTTAGCGATACTTCAGCCGGAGCCAATGATTCGTTTAATGCCTTAAGCACCATCAATAATCGTCTTTTCGCTCTTGGTACAAGCATCTACAGATATGATGGTGACAGCAAAAGCTTTGCAGCAATGACCAACATTAATGGCACAAGTGATAGCGCGCGTTTACCAGTCGCCTACAATAATAAACTTATGTTTTTTGCCAACAGCACAGCTGGCGGAAATATGAAGCTTTTTTCGTGGAACGACTCAACCGAAGTTCTCTCGCAAATTTCTAATGTTCATACAGGCGATAACGACTTTTTTACGACAGATGTTTTCAAAAATTATGTGCAAGCAAACAATAAGCTCTATGTTTTTTTAAATAATCCGAGCTATCAATATAAACTTTTTGAATATAGCAGCCCCGCTGAAACTTTAATTCAAGTGAGTAATAGCAACCCTACGGGAGGTGACATATTTGGATTTCTTCCAGATACAATGTCAGTTTTTGAAGGCAAGCCAGTCTACCGTGGCCTTACCTCTCTGGGCCACTGCAAAGTGCATTGGTATGATGGTACGCAAACGGTTCAAGTCTCCGATATCAATAGTGGAACTTGTGATGATCCAAGCAGTTTTGTCGATGGTGGAGCAGGGATTCTTTACTTTTATGCCGGCAACTCTTTTTTGAGATGGTCTCCCTCTGCCCCCGGAACAATTACAAAGGTTTCGACTGCCAGCGTGTACAGTGGCGCAAGCACCGTTGGAGTTGAACCGCCTATTTTGTACAATGGTAAAATATTTTTCGTTGGCATGAAGGCTGGGTACGCCAAGCTGATGAGGTACGACCCTTCTCTCAACACAACGACCGTGATTACAAATATTGCCGGAAGTTCCGCCCCAGACGATCCGAGCTATTTTAAAATTTATAACAACAAACTTTTCTTTGTTGCTTTGAATAGTTCCGGAAAGGCCAAACTTTTTTCATATGACGATATAGGCTCTGGCGGCCTCTCTCAAATTACCGATCTGTCTGGCGGGGTAGCAAACACCGACTTTGCATTAAAAGGAACAACCAACCCGATCACGATTTACACACCGTACATGACTACTTACAATAACCGTCTTTATTTCAGAGCTAATGTTGACGGCTCTGGCTCAGCTAAACTTTTTTCGTATGATGACTATAGCGGTAAACTTTATAAAGTAATCGACATTCGCAGTAGTGGTAACAGTGACTTTGACTGGACGAACACAGTCGAGCCGGTCGTTTATGGAAAGCGGCTTGGACTAGTTATGTACAATGCCGCAGGCTATAGCAAGCTTTATAGCTTGTGTGAAACCAGTGCCGGCTGTGCGCCTTAGTTTCTGCAAAAAACTCATCAGCTCGATGAGTAAACAATTATATTTTAAAATTTACAGCTGATCAGAAAAGAACGAAGCCAAAATGGCGGATTCGATGTGAACTGAGTCAATCCGCTTACTTACAAGGAGAGTAAGCCTCGGGCCAAAGCCAATCGCAAGAGCGATGCTCAAAACCCAGAAAATAAACCTAGTCATAAAATTCTCCTTCGCAAATTGTTTCAAAAAAGAAACTTTGGAAGAAGAAGAGTGGCTGACTTTGCTTTATCTAAGGATGATTGCTGTTTTGGGGAACCCTACCAGGACCCTACCAAAACCCTACCATTTTTTGAAATGCTGTGAAATACGCTGAAATATTCAGCAGAACGCTTGCTCGGTTTTTGCTTCTCTAAGCAGTTAATTTGATTTGAGATTCTCTATCGGTACTGATTTCGTTCACTAAAATTGGTGCGGACGGCAGGATTTGAACCTGCGACCACCTGATTCGTAGTCAGGTACTCTATCCAGCTGAGCTACGACCGCACATGATGGTTGAACTCAAGAGGCACTTAAATGCCCCAAGCTTTTGAAATAGTCAAAAGATGTGTGCGACCAAAACCTCAAATCTTTCTATTTCTGGAGCAATTCCATCGATTTTTGGCTCTTTTTCACGGTTTTGCAATTTACTGACAGCACTGCTATGGTCAAAGCCTATGAAACCACAACAAGATGTCTGGCTTAATTGCCTCGATGAAGCCCAAAGCACCCTCAATCAATTTCGCAATGACCCAAAGCAAATCGAAAAATGCGTGCAGTTTTCACAGATTTTGATCGAAGCCTACCGCCGTGGGGCCACAGTTTTTAGCTGCGGCAATGGGGGCTCACACTGTGATTCTATGCACTTTGCCGAAGAGATGACCGGCCGCTACCGCAAAGACCGCAGGGCTCTCGGTGCGCTAGCATTGGGCGATGCGGCCCACGTGACTTGTGTTGGTAATGATTATGGCTTCAAGTTTATCTTTTCGCGACAACTCGATGGCCTGGCTCGCACAGGCGATGTGCTCATTGCGATTTCAACTTCGGGCAACTCTGAAAATGTGATGGTGGCGATTGAGTCCGCAAAGAAAAAGAACATGAAAGTGATCGCTCTTCTCGGAAGAGACGGCGGCAAAATCAAAGACATGGCAGACCTTGCGATTGTGATTCCGGCGCAGACCTCAGATCGCACTCAAGAAATACATATCAAGCTTATTCACACCGTGATCGAGACTGTCGAGCGCGATCTCTTTCCAGAAAATTACAAATAAAAAAGGCCCTAGAATTATTAATAAACCTAGAGCCTTTTTAGAATTTTCAAATTCTTGAAATCGCTTTGATTTCAGCGAATCAATGAAATGGCTGAGTGATATTTGAGTTGGCCAAATCCATTGCCATGATTAAAGCAATTTTAGAAAACACCAATGAGTGTTTGAAATTCAAACGATTCGAAAGAACATCATTGGACGTATGGATATTGCTGTTCATTGTGTTCAGACGAGCCTCAAAAGGCATCACAGTCGGATATCCATTGCGAAACCATGAGGCGTGATCGCTGCAACCGTAACCGCACTCGCCCTCAAGAATTTTAATCTTAAGATAAGTGTCGTTCATAGCCACCAAGTAATCCCGAAGCCATGCGCTAGTAAAATCTGTCATGCTGCCAATATTGAACTCCCCTTCACCCGGAAAAAGAGTCATATCCAATTGAAGCACAGCCACCACATTCTTTTTTGCAGCCTTCGCAGCTTTTGCGATCTCAGCCGAACCCAAAAGACCCGACTCTTCACCCGCGTACCAGTAAAATTCCAAGGTTCTAGCTGGGCGAGGTTGGTTCAGCACCACTCGCAAAGCCTCTAGAAGATTTGCTGACCCTGAAGCATTGTCATCAGCACCTGGAGCCTTGTCAGAACCCGACCAGCCTGCAATTGAATCCAAGTGACCGCCCAAAACCACAACTTCTTGCGCACGACTTGTACCCTGAACCGTCACGCGAATAGATTTTTGTTTGGTGTTCTGGTGGTCAATAAGATCAACCTTTGCGGGGATCTTTCCGGCCGCGATCATCTGATTCAGACGATCTACCATGGGAGCAATGTGCTTGTTCGGATCAGCCAAGCGATTGAAGCGCGAAGGAAAGCTCGAGAGCCACTGAACCCAAGCCTGCAAATTTTCAATCTTAAGATCGGCCAAAGCGGCTTCGATCGCAGGTTTTGGCTCGATCGCCAAGCGACGAACACGCGTTTGCGCATATTGCTGATTTTTGCGTTTATAATCTACGAGGTTCTGAATGATACTTTTTGAGTCAGAGGCAAAAGAAGCCGAAGGGCTCAGAGTGCCTTCCAAAGACTCAAAGCCACCGCACTTATTCAGACGATGAGCCGCCTCGCTGATTTTTTGCTCCATTTGAGGAGTGATATAGGCAATCGCCAAGTTATTCGCAGAGTCTGCGTAACTGATGGGCACATTGAGGGCTTTTAGCATTCCCAGATCAGCCAAAATTGGCTTTTGCTGAAAATCTCCAAGTTCTGGGGTGTGAGCTTGAGCCGCAAACCCAGTCAGAATAAAAGTTGAAGTCACCGCTAGAGTTGCAATCGAAGTCAAATTTGAGAGCGTACGTCGTGAGATATCGAACCTCAGTGTTGAGTTAAAAGACATGCTGGCCTCCTTGCCGTCCACCAAGCCTACCGAAGTGCTGTTAATTTCTACAGTAAATTATATCGATACAGACCATCAGATTGACTTCGTGCGCCGACTTGCATTGCAGCTCAACTCTATGGCATTTTGCTTGAAGCCGATTATATGACCTGCGGAGAAGTGGGTGAGTGGCTGAAACCAAGCGTTTGCTAAATGCTCGTAGGCCAAAAGCCTACCGCGAGTTCGAATCTCGCCTTCTCCGCCAATTCTTGATCTAACTGCGAGTAAGATAAACTGAGCAGGAAATTTTTTAACTCTTTTCACCAAGCCTGATCCTTCACAATTTCTTCATATGCGCCTTCCCTAATGAAAAACTACGCTTTGACGGCAGCATTTTTTAATTTGAATAAATACTCTCCACACATAGGAAGTGAGGCGTTTTCTGAAAGCAATCTTTGAAGCAATAAAATGGCGATGCGAAGGTGGGGATTTGATGAAAACAAAAATGAAAAAACCTGTTACAAAAAATTCTCACCATCGCGTCCCGATTAAAAGTCGCTTGGCCCTGAAGACAAAGAGCAAGGCACCACAAAAGTCTGAGGCTGCTATTGAAGAAGTCACAGTCGACAAATCAAAGTGATTCTAAAAATGACGTTTTTAGTCCGTTAACTTTCGATAGCCATCACTAAACCGCTAAAAAAAATAAATCCGGCAACAATTTTTTCGAATTGGTTTTGGTTTATTCGGCTAAGTATCCTTTTTCCGACACTTGCACCGGCAATGGCCGCTATCGCAAGAAGCGGAAGGTAGAACCACTGATTCCAGTCCATAAATCCATTTCTAATGTAAATCAGAGCTCTAACAAAATCGCCACCGATATCGATGGCTGAGGAAAGTACGACAAAACTGTTCTTGGGAAGTTGCAAAGCTGTCAAAGCAAGGCCACGAATTGCTCCCCCCGTCCCAACTATTCCAGTAGAAAATCCTGAAATGGCCGTCAAAAATATAGCCGCCCATTGAGGCAGTTTTTGAATTAGTGTCTTGGCAAAAAGAGAAAGTATTGAAAACAGCATGAGGACAACACCAAGACCACGAACCATAAATTCCGTGGGAACGCTTGCGGTAAGTAGTGCACCAATTCCAGTAAAAATCACAGACGGAATCGCAAGTTGAAAAAACATTTTTTTTTGAAAATCTTTTCTAAAAAGTAAAATTTTAGAAAAATTCCCAAAGCAGTGCAAAATAGCAGTCAAAGCCAAAACAAAATTAAAGGTCTCCAGCAGAAGTGCGATGGGAACAAAAAAAGTCGATGACCCAAACCCACTGAGAGTGCCAAATATTTCAGACAAGAACCCAACCATAACAAGCGCAAGATCATGCAAATACATCAGCTACCAAGCTCTGTCGGACACCAGTATTCTTTTAAGCCGATGATTAAACTCAAGGACGCTCAGTGCAATTATTAAAAAGCTCTGGGCCAGACCAAGTTCCGTTAATGCAGGTTCTGGTGGCCATCGGGCATGAAACGCCTTTTGGCGTTGAAGACTGCAAATAGCCAGTCATAGAACTTCCATGAGGCGAGCTTCCGCAGCTTTTGCCATCTTTCAACGCTTTCTCAGCGTTCATTTCTTTATTTTCCAAACTTGCGCATGAAATTAAAAAAATAGAGCCCAAAATAAAAACTGTATTTTTAATCATTCTATTCACTTTTTCTCCTGGTAAGCTGCGATGACGAATCAGTAAGTAATATTTTTTATTTTTTAAACAAAGACTTGATCTTGATCGAGTACGGTTCCGCAAAAAAAGATAAGTAAACCATAAGCAAACCAATAACTATGGCTAGCGGCAAACCTTCTGGAGCCAAAAAAGCATGAACAAAAAAGATATTTAAAACAATCGGAGCTAAGATCACAAGAGCTAAGGGCACAAACATATTTATCAAAAGCAACAAACCACAAACTGTTTCAGTGGCTTTTAAAAACGGAAAAAAGTACTGAGTCGCCATCAAACCAGTGTTAAAGGCTTGCATGCGTTCAGGCAAATCTTTTGGCGGCGGAATTAAATTTAGAAGACCAATAAGACCAAAAACAAAAAACATCAGACCCAAAAGAATTCGCGCGATCATAGGCATTTTAGCTTTCATATTTCAGTCCACCTTTTTAAATGTTGTATGTAAAATTAAATATGAAAAGTGCTCGAGGTTCAAGAGCATAAAGACCACTAGACTTTTCTCTAAAGAAACAAAAATCTAAGACTTCTTTTTTTCAAGACGGTTTATGATTCGCATGGCTTGCCGGCGATTAAATAGAACAAACTTCTCTTGGCTAGGCTCGAAGGCATAAACATCTGCTCGACCCAGCTCAAACCACCATCCGTGAAGATTTAGCGTGCCCTCCTTTAGTCGTTCTTGAATCATCGGATATGTTTTTAGGTTTTCAATTTGCCTCAGTACATTGAGCTGAGAAAGCCTGTTGTGACGTGAATGCTTTTTTGCAAAATACGGTTTGCGGATCAAATCTTTGAGACCGGCCTCACCGTGTCTCAACCATGATCGCAAATGCAAGCTCTTCACATTTTTGCGGCCACCGGCTATCGCCTGCATGGCTCCGCATTCGGAATGTCCACACACAATGATGTGCGAAACATTGAGTGAGCCCAAAGCAAATTCAATAGCCGCAGCCTCAGACCCGTCAGCAGTTGAATGTCCATCTGGACCACAAGGAGGGACCATATTACCGACATTGCGAACAACAAAAAGATCACCGGGATCCGTCGAGGCAAAGACATTGACAGCCACACGACTGTCCGAGCAGCCAATAAACAAAGCGTCTGGCGACTGACCCAAAGCAAGCTCAGCAAACCTTTCACGGTAACTGGGCTTTAACTTTTCTCTGAAATTAACAATGCCGTTGACGAGCTTTTTCACGCCCTGATTCTTCTACGGAGAATCATAACAAACAACGAAATAAGCTCTGCGCCGATGAGCTGCGCAATAATTAACATTAAGTTGAAATTAACCACGCAAAGGATTTAAAAAATTAAGGCTATACTGATTTTCAGCAAGCCAAATATCTGCCTTTTTATATTCTGGGTAAGTCTGTTCGACCAAACCCCAAAAAGCCGACGAATGATTCATGTGCTTTAGATGAGCCAGCTCATGAACTAAAATAGCATCTATCACAAAAAGTGGGCATGCTATCAACTTCCAATTAAAGCTTAGATGCCCTCGTGCAGAGCAACTTCCCCACCGAGTCTTTTGATTGCGAAAGCTCACTTTCTGCGGCTTTAAGTTCATTTGCTCAGACCAAACAATGAGTCGTTCAGATAAAAATTCTTTAGCCTCCCGCAAATAAAAGTGATGAAGTTGCGGAAAAAACTTTTCGAGCTCTTGCTCTTTCAACCCCTGATAAAGAGCGACAGGCAAATGAAGACGAAGCTCTTTATCAGTGCGTGAAAAAAATGGTGCTTTTAGAGGTGTCACCAAATATTTTAGTTCAAGTTTATCGCCTAAAAACGGAAATTCTTCGTGCGCCAACAATTTTTTTGACGGAAATTTTTCTTTGATCTCTTGAAATCGTTCAAGATGCTTACGAATCCAATTTTCTTTTATCAGCAAAAACTTTTCTATGTCTGTCCATTTCGTGCTCAAACCCGAAACAACCTGAAGTGGCTGGTCTGCTTTCAATCGAATTGAGATCGACCGAAACCTAGACTTCTTTGTCCATGCCACCGGCAGATCTTTAAACGCAACCATGACCAAAGTGTTTGTGGACTCTGGGGTCTGCCTTGATTTAGATTGAGAACGTGAAAACCAACTCGTCATTTTTTGCATTAAATCCTGATCTGGTGCTTGAGGCAACCGAAGAAGCCGGCTGGC
>CANCBY010000006.1 GCA_947374445.1 Pseudobdellovibrionaceae bacterium | reverse complement strand
GAGAGTGCTGCACGCGGCGGCGAACTTTCGGGTTTGACTCGCATCTTGCTGCAAGAGGGTTCTGAGTTTTTGGTGGTCGATCGCTTGCTGACAAACTTTCATCAGCCTGAAAGCACTCTTTTGGCTCTGGTTTTCGGATTTGCTGGTAAAGACTTAGTGAAAAGAGCTTATTCCTTTGCTATAGCTCAGCGCTTTCGACTCTTTAGCTACGGAGATCTTTCGGTTTGGATCAAACACAAATAAACACAAATAAAGACCTTTCTCTCGGTGAATTCCAATTGCTAAAGCAAGATGGCGAGGCTCGTCGCGGCCGCTTGATGACAGCGCATGGTGAAATCCAAACTCCGGTATTTATGGCGGTCGGAACAAAAGCCACTGTCAAGGCGATGACTCCCGAAGAGCTCAAAGAGTGCGGCACCCAAGTGGTTTTGGGTAACACTTACCACTTGCATTTACGTCCTGGCGAAAAGCTCATCCAAAAAATGGGAGGCTTGCATAAGTTCATGAATTGGCACGGCCCCATCTTGACTGACAGTGGTGGCTTTCAGGTTTTTTCGCTCTCACAACTCCGAAAGATGTCAGAAGAGGGTGTGGAGTTTCGCTCGCATTTAGATGGCGCAAAATATTTTATCTCGCCTGAAAAAAGCATGGAGATCCAAATGGATCTTGGCTCTGATATCATCATGGCCTTCGATGAGTGTCTGAAATATCCAGCGACCGAAGAAGAAATTAAAACTTCGATGGATCTCACTTACCGCTGGCTCAAGCGCTCAGCGGCTGCGATGACTCGCAAAGAAAGTTTGCTATTTGGGATCGTGCAGGGAGGCTTAAGCCTTAAGCATCGCAAGTACTCGCTCGATCAAGTCACTAGTGTGGATTTGCCGGGTTATGCGCTGGGGGGCTTCAGTGTCGGCGAGCCGATTGAATTGATGCATGATCTGGTGCCGCAGATCGCGCCACTGATGCCAAAAAATAAACCGCGTTACTTGATGGGAGTTGGCACTCCGCTAGATTTAATTTTGGCAATTGATGGCGGCGTTGATATGTTTGATTGCGTCATGCCTACAAGAGTGGCACGCAATGGAACTTTATACACATGGGCTGGTAAAATCAGCATCAAGCGCAATGAGTACCGAGAAGACAGCGGTCCACTCGATCCTGAGTGTGATTGTTACTGCTGCAAAAACTACTCGCGCTCTTATTTGCGCCATCTGTTTTTGAGTGGAGAAATCTTGGGGAGTCGCCTCAATACCATTCACAATTTGCACTTTTACATGGCGCTCATGAAGCGCAGTCGCGAAGCCATCGAGCAAGGAACATGGACAGAGTTTAAAAGCTTTTGCCTCTCGCGCTTTACTAAGAAGACGGCCGTAGAAGCAGTCTAAAAAATAGGCAGAGTTTTCTCTCGGAAGGCATTGCTTAACGCGGCTCTGCTCACATGCTGTAAATAATTGATTCCATTCATTCTTCGTGGTCGAGTCATCGGCTTGTGAAGGAGAATTTTTAATGGCACAGCAGCCCTCAAGTCTTGAAATGTTTTTACCTTTTATCGCGATCTTCGTGATTTTTTATTTTCTCATCATCCGTCCTCAGTCGAAGCGCCTGAAAGAGCAAGAGTCTTTCGTTGGTCAGCTTAAGCGCGGCGACGCTGTCGTTACAGCTTCTGGAATTCTTGGAACTATTGATGGCATTGCTGATCAATTTGTCACTCTTGAGATTGCTCAAGGCGTGAAGATCAAAATGCTTCGCAAGCAAATCACAGGCTCACAAGCAAAGATGCTTGAAGGCAAAGAAAAAGGAAAGGGGAACTAATCCATGGATAATCTTCGCATCAGAACAATCGGTGCAGTACTTGGTATTTTGCTGGCGGGTTTTTGGGTTTTACCAAATATCATAAATCCTGAAGGTAAACCTTGGCTCCCAAAACAAAGATTGAATTACGGTCTTGATATCCAGGGTGGACTTCATCTTGTGATGGGTGTGGATGTGGCTGGAGTAGTTTCAGAGAGCACAATCCGTCTTGCTAATTCACTTAAAGCTGAATTTGCTAAAGAAGGAATTTCTGTCATCGACATCAAAGCGACAAAAGCCTCTGAAGGTGAAATCGAATTGCAAGTCTCTGGTGAGGCCAAGGATAAAGCCACTCGTTTGGTAGAAGATCGTTATTCGACCATGTTGCAAAAAATGTCGAGCACCGACACCACTGTCACTCTTCGCTACTACGATGCTTATTTGAATGATTACAAAAGCAAAGTGATTCGCCAGGCGATCGAAACCATCCGAAATCGTATTGACGAGTTTGGTGTGGCCGAACCGTCAATACAGCAGCAAGGTGTGGATCGCATCTTGGTTCAATTGCCTGGAATGGCCGATGCCGAAAAAGCAAAAGCTTTGATCAACACGGCTGCTAAGCTTGATTTCATGATGGTGGCTGATGATAAAATTCCTGGTGACCTAAATCAAATGGTCGGCGAGGCCGAAAAAGCGGGCAGTTACTCTCTGCAAAATTTGAAATACACCGAATACGTCGCGCGCGTAAACCAAGATCTCAAAGCAAAGCTTCCTGAAAAAACCATGCTTCTTTTTGAAAAATCTGAAAACGCAACAACTATGGAAGCGGGTCGTATTCCGTTCTTGGTTGGCACCGATACGGGCCTTGGCGGGGACTCTCTTGATGATGCTTTTGTGAGCTTCAATGAATACGGAGCTCCAGAAGTTGCGATTCGTTTTAACGCCGCTGGTGCGCAAAAATTTAAAGACTTAACGGCTTCACATATCGGTAAGCGTATGGCCGTTGTTCTTGATAAAGTTGTAAAGACTGCTCCTGTCATTCAAACGCAAATTGGTGACGGCCGTGCTGTGATCACTTTGGGTGGTGGCCGTGACCGCGAAAAATCAATGGACGAAGCAAAAATGATTTCGACTTCACTCAGAGCCGGCGCTTTGCCTGCGACTCTTGAGCAATTAGAAGAGCGACGTGTGGGTCCTTCACTAGGTGCTGATGCAATCAAAAAAGCTCAGTTTGCGAGCTACATGGGTGCGTTCTTGATCGTTCTATTCATGCTTCTTCGCTATAAAGGCATGGGTATGGTTTCGAATGTTGCCTTGGGAATTAATATTTTGTCTGTATTTGCTTTGCTCACATCTTTTGGTGCCACGCTAACTTTGCCGGGCATTGCCGGGATCGCATTGACGGTGGGTTTTGCGGTAGATGCGAACGTTCTGATCAATGAGCGGATGCGAGAAGAGCTTCGCAATGGAGCTAGCTTTGTATCGGCCGTTCGTGAGGGCTATGCGCGCGCGATGTCTGCGATCTTAGATGCGAATATCACAACGGCTGCGACAGCTCTGGTGCTGTTGTATTTCGGAACAGGTCCTGTGCGCGGTTTTGCCGTGACTCTATTGATCGGAATTGCGACCACGTTGTTTGCAAACGTTTTTGTTTCAAAGGTCCTTGTAGACACTTTGACTCAAAAATTTGGCGTTAAAAAACTTTCTGTTTAACTCGTTTAAGGTTCTAAAGAGGTATTGAAAATGGCTAAAGCAATTCAAAATAAAAAAGATAATTCTGGCGGACATGATTACGGACGCTTCGACTTCGTAGGTAAAGTAGGACTTTTCGGCGGAATTTCAGCAGCTCTAGTTGTGATTTCACTAGCCTACTTGGCTGTGCGCGGAATCACATACGGTATTGATTTTGCCGGTGGAACTGAAATCCAAGTCAAGTTCAATGGCAACGTCGCCATCGAGCAACTTCGTCCCTTAGTAGAAAAACAAGGACTCAAGCATGTTGAGCTGCAAAGCTTTGGTGGCGCTGATGAGTTTGTTGTTCGTTTTCAAACCGAGCATGGAAAGACGGACAAAGAGACCAATGATCTGCAGAACTCTGCAGTTACAAAAGTAAAAGAGGCTATCACAACTGAGCTTGCAAGTGGTCAGCCAGAGATTCGCCGGGTGGACTCTGTAGGTCCTCAGGTTGGGGCCGAGCTAAAACGAAATGGATTCTTGGCGGTATTTTATTGCTTGCTTGTGATCCTTATCTACGTGGCTCTTCGATTTGACTATAAGTACGCACCAGGTGCTGTGATTTGTTTGGCGCATGATGCTGTGATCACGCTTGGAATTTTTGTCTTGGTCGGCAAAGAGGTGAACGTTCCAATTTTGGCAGCGATCCTGACCTTAATTGGCTACTCTTTGAATGATACGATTGTGGTTTACGATCGTATCCGTGAAACCGAGGGTCATTACCGTGATCGAGGCATCGGTTTTATCATCAATAAATCAATCAATGATATGTTGGGCCGCACCTTGATCACATCAGGAACGGTATTTACCTCAGCGATCTGTTTGTACTTCTTTGCTGGTGGAACTGTTTCAGATATCGCGTTTGCCATCTGCGTGGGAATTGTTTTTGGAACGTACTCTAGTATCTACGTGGCAGCTCCGATGATTCTTTTGGTTGAAAAAATGAACGGGACTCATAAGGCCGCTTAGATTGCAGCAAATGAGTTTTAGCAACTGGTTAAGGATTGAGGTTCTGTGAAAAGCATTTGGCGGCCCCATCATTCTGGCAGCGAGGCTTCACTCAATCCCGAGCTTCAACTGCCTCCGGCTTACGCTAAAATGCCACAAGTGATCTTGTATATTTTAGGCTCTCGCGGATTTGGTAAAAGTGAAGACTTACTGAATGTCCTTGAGCCTAAGCTTGGAAGCCTCAAAGATCCGCTGAGTATTTTGGGAATGTCGACCGCTGTTTCGCGCTTGATTCAGGCTTTTGAGCAGCAACAAAAAATTTGTATCTATGCTGATTTTGATCTTGATGGCACCTCAGGCCTAGCTCTTTTGCGTAAAGGATTGCAGTCCTTAGGATTTCAAAATCTTATTCATTATCAGCCCAAGCGTTTGACCGAGGGCTATGGATTTCACCCCGAAGTTGTCGCTGAATTAAAAAATCAAAATGTAGATCTGATCATCACTGTGGATGTTGGTATCACTGCTTTCAAGGCTTGTGTAAAGGCCAAGGAACTTGGGATCGACGTAATTCTAACAGATCATCATCAGCCGGCAGAGACTTTGCCTGAAGCTTTGGTGGTAGTAAATCCAAATCAAAAAGACTGCACCTCAGATTTGAAGTATTTGTGTGGAGCTGGTGTTGCCTTTTACCTTTTAAGAGCCACAAAGCGGGGCCTTGTTGATAAGGGCTTCATCGATGAAAGATGTTTAGATCTACGAAGTGTGCTGGACTGTTTTACGATTGCAACACTGACAGACATGGTGCCGATCGTTGAAGACAATCGTGTGCTGGTAAAAGCTGGGCTCAAAGAGCTTGAGCACACACGGCGCCCAGGCTTAAGGGCTCTGCTTGAAGCCTTGGATATGCATGATCGTCCGCTTTCATCACAAGATGTATCGATTCGGTTTGCACCGAAGTTGAATGCTCTTTCGCGGATGGAAATGGGTCTGTTTCCGATTGATCTGTATTTGATCGAAGACGACAGCCTTGCTCGTGAGGCCGTAAAAAAAGTTCTTCAGAACAATCAGACTCGCGTGAGCTTACAAATGGATGGTGAAAAAGAAGCCATCGATGCTCTACAAACTTGGCCCTATGAAGATTTTGTGGCCCTCAATAGCGATCAGTTTCATCGAGGGGTTGTGGGTCTTATCGCAACTAAAGTTTCACAGGCTAAAAATCGGCCCACATTTATTGGATCAAGATCGCCAGATGGGCAGATTGTTGGAAGTGCTCGTGGTGCTGGCGAGAATGAGCTCAGTGTTTTAGACGCGCTTGAGTCTTGCGCAAATACTTTGGATCGTTTTGGTGGCCATCATGCAGCGGCTGGTTTTGAACTCAACGAGGCTCACTGGCCTCAATTTATTGAAGGCTTAGCCGCCCACTTCGAAAAGGCCTCGAAAGAGTCTAATACTCGTGAGCTCAATTACGACGCCGAAGTTCCGGTTGAGATGATCACTGAAAATTTGATGAAATGGTTTGATGTGATTGGTCCTTTCGGGCAAAGCTTTGCGGTTCCGATTTTGCGTGTGCAAAATTTGCAGATTCAAAGCTTTAAAGAACTCAAAGGCGGGCATTGGAAGTTTAAGCTTTCAAGCCTGGATTCGCACCGGTCATTCGAAGCTCTTTGGTTTTCACCACCGGCTAAATTGAAAGACACTTTCTCCGATCCCGCGGCCAATACTGAGCCGGTTGAAATTCTAGGTGAAATTCAATGGAACTACTTTGCTGGGCGAAAGAGCGTGCAGTTATTGATTCGAGAAATGAGAAAGCTTCATGACAACTAAAGTAAAAAATAAAAAGCCTGCGAAAAAGACAGTCGATGCGAAGGCTACAAAAAATGCTAAATCTGGTAGGCCACTTAAAAGCAAAAAATTTTTAAGAACTAAAAAAGTGGCAACAGCGCTGACCAAGACCACTAAAAAAATGGTGGATCAGATTTTGTTGAAGGTCAGCCCCAGTGTCGAAGCGCAGATTCAGCAGTTAGGACATAACTTGAATAAGTCGCCTTTGAATGTAGATCACCTCAAAATGTTGGGATTCAAAGTTCTCGAAAGAGCTAAAGTTATCAGTGCAGGTTTTCGCAAAGAAAATGCAAAGAAAAGTGCTGCTAAAATCGTGCGCAACAAGAAGGTAAGGCCTTGAAAAGCGTCGTTCTCTTATCTGGCGGCATGGATTCAACTGTAAATCTTTATGAGGCACAAAATCGCGGAGAGGTGCTTCTAGCGCTAACATTTGATTATGGCCAACGGGCTGCCGCTAAAGAAATTGAAATCTCACAAAAAATGACGGCTAAGCTTGGGATCAAGCACCAGGTCTTGGCTCTTCCTTTTTTTAAGGATCTTGGCACGAGCAGTCTGATTGATACGGGCAAAGCGCTGCCACTAAAAAATGATGTATCAATAGATGATCATTCGGCCTCTATGAAGACGGCAAAATCAGTTTGGGTTCCTAATCGTAACGGGATTTTTTTAAATATTGCCGCGGGTTTTGCTGAAGCCTTGGGAGCACAAGTTGTAATCCCCGGATTTAATCTCGAAGAGGCTTCAACATTTCCGGATAACTCGTTGAAATTTATGAATCAAGTAACAGACAGTTTTTCATATTCGACAAGCAATCAAGTGCGTGTGGAATGCACGACAGTCAGCATGAATAAAACCGAGATCGTAGCCTTTGGAGAAAAGCTCGGCGTTGCTTGGTCGATGATTTGGCCTTGTTATCAGGCGGGTGCAAAGTGGTGTGGCCAATGCGAAAGCTGCCAACGAGCAGAACGGGCTTTCAAAGCCAATGGGATTTCTAAACTGAATTTTTAGGCTAAATTTTAAGCTAACATTTTTAAGTGAGGCTAGCATGCAAACGCAATGGCTTGATCAAAATACAAAGTATGATGGAACTCAGCTTCGGTCTCTTTATGCCTACTTAAGTCATAAAGTTTTAGGTGATTCTGTGGTCTCGTGGGTCGGTGCCTGTGATGTCAACTTTGATCACATGATCGACGGCGAAGACCTTTTGGCGGGCGCTAAAATCTGTGGCAGCGAAATGCTTCATTTTATTTTTGAGATCTTTGATCAGCCGCTGACAGTCGGGGTTTTTGTGCAAAGACTTTTTGCCTCTTTGGCGAAAGATTTTTTAGAGGAAAAAGTAAAAATTCAAATCTCTCGCAAGGGTGATGACCTTTACTGGAGCGGCAAAAAGCTCAGCATCTCGATCGCCTGCAGATCGCCCAATTCTGTGATGATTCATTTTGCCATGAATGTAAAAAATGCGGGGACTCCAGTGCCGACATGTGCTCTTGAAGACTGGGGTCTTGCGAGCGAAGCTCAAAGTATCAGCCGAGAGTTGATGCAGCGGTTTCAGCAAGAGTATGCTTCGATTAGGGAAGCTACGTGGAAAGTGCGCGCGGCGCTTTAGGCGCTCACTTGAACTGAATGATAAGGCCAATCATGTGCATAGGTTCTTCGCCTCCGCGTGAACCCAAAGAATAAACGCGATCATCAACACTTCGGTACCGCACCATTCCGTAGTAAGGCTTGACGATGAGGCCGCTCGAAGTTTTCCAGCCGGTGCTGAACTTCACCCCTGTCTCTGAGCGAAAATCTTGATTGGCATAACGGTCATTTCTCCAGAGCGATATGGCCCACCAAGGATTTAGCAAATTGCTCCCATTGATATCACCTTTTTCGACTTCGGTTTTGATGCGGTTTTCAACTACCGCTCGGCCATTGGAGTCGATGCCGACAAGGGCGGTGCCAGTTCCGGAACATTTAAAATCACCGAGATCGGCTTTGATGATTTTGGTCATTCCTGCTTTGACGCTCATTCGAATGCTTTCGCCTTCGTCACCATCAACATAGTGGTACTGCAAGCTAGGCTCAGTGCCTTTATGCCAGGCCTCTTGAATGGGCTGAGCTATGTAGCCCTTGGATTTATCAGTGCGGACCTCAAGCTCGGCTTCGAGGTCGCGAGAGGTGGAGGTATTTTTTGTTTGCGAGATTTTTTCTTGTTGCCCCAATGTCAGTTGGTTGATTTCTAGGAACTGCAAATAGTATTTTCCTGAGGAGTCCTGGGACTGCCCATTTCGCGTGACCTGTTTGCCAAAGCCGTCGCTGCGCAGTTGAACATATTTGTGAGTCAGCGATGTTTCTTTGTCATAGCGGCCGAAAAATCCTGCAGTTCTGCCGACATCATCACTCCAGATATTTCCGTTTCCTGTTTTCGCCATGATTGCTTCAAAAGGATTGAGGTCATTCTCGTGTCTGAGCTCAAGGGTCTCACGAGGTTTTTCGTCGGAAATTGTGCAGAAGAAAGCTTCAGTAGGGGGTGCTTCGTTGGCGCCTTTATGCGATGTAGTAGCTGTTGAGCAGTTAGCGGGTTTTTTCAACAGTGTTTCAAGTTTTTGGTTGGCAATGCTCATCAGCTGTTTAGCCGAAGGCCCCTCGGGTGTGCTGATTTGCAAAGGGGTTTCTTGTGCTGATGCTTTTTGTGTCGAGATGATCGTGCATATCAGCAAGAAGAACTTTAGAGCTGGCTTCAAAGGTACAACTTTGAGCGAATAAAGCGAATAAGATGAAGAGTCATGAATCTATTTTCAATCAGGGTCTCAGAAATTACAAGGCTTGCATGAGCTCTCGACTAAAGTCGTTATCCTCAATGTCTTTTATCGACGACTGAAGGAGTTGTTATGAAATCTTATCTTGAAGCTAAAAAATCGAAAAAAAAGGGGATGACTCACGCTCAGGCAGCAGCAAAAACAGGAGTAGGTCGAACTGCTATAACCGCCATTATGATCATGAGAGCCGCTGTGAGAATCCCATTTTGAGAATCAGCTCGAAGGTATTGATTCACATGGAATTTGTCTATTATTAAGCTCCAAACTTGCCGATAATTTAACATAGCATCTAGCGCAGATGTTTGGGGAGCAAAGCCATGCGGCATTTTTTTAAGCAATTTGATCGTGCTAAGGCTAGAAATTCAGTTTTTATTTTTTTGGTTTTTATGCTGCTTGGCTTGTTTCAAAATTGCAGCAAGGGCTTTGCTGTTAAGAGCGATGCGACAGGTGCTTTGACTACAAGTCAGTCATCGAGTTCAGGTGCAGTTCCCTCAGCCGTCTCAGCTACTTCACCTGGCGATTGTACCTTTGATGGAAAATCAATTTCAAATGGCACTACAGTGAATGCGTATGTCACATCGGCAGTGCCATTTGGGCAGTCATGTGACTCTCAAATTGAAGCCCGCAAATGTCAGAACGGAGTTCTATCTGGCTCTGCCTCGTATTCAAGTTGCGGAGTTGGCGTGCCAGCGGCTTGCCTTTTTAATGACACAGTCAATGGAACTATAAATCCCATGACGGTGGCTTCATCTAAATCGATCACTGCATGGCAGACATCGTCTGTGAAGTATGGTCAGAGCTGTGTGTCAGAGACGCGTGCTTGCACCAATGGTACTTTGTCGGGGAGTTTTACCAATAGCTCTTGTCATGAGCCGGTGCTTAAGAAAATAGTCAGTGGTTCAAACGAGGCCTGCGCATTGATTGATGACAGTTTAAAATGCTGGGGAGAGGCTACTAATGGCGCTTACACGTTTTTGCCAGGAGTTACTAACTATGGCACACCGAGCTCACCAGCTTTGGTCTTTTCATCGGGGGTGACTGACGTTTCGGTCAGAGCTTTTGGTTATGCTTGCGCTATTTTAAATGGCTCGTTGAATTGCTCAGGCTCTGGAAGTTGGGGCACAAATCCTCCTGGAGTATTTCACTCTTTGACGCTTGTAAAAGCTGGAGTTAAAAAATTTGCTTCAAGCTTATTCTACACTTGTGCACTTGGAAGCACGGGATTGGAGTGCTGGGATGTAAGTAGCTCACTTACTCAAGGAGTTCTCCAAAAGTCGGTTGTGATAGATTTATCACAATCTGATCAATTAAATTTAAGCGATCTTACAGTTACTGGCGATGGAGGTTGTGCTATTGTTGCCAATGGTGCTGTAAAGTGCTGGAACTTTACGTATCCACTGGCGTCAGCTTCAGCTCCAGTCCAGATTATTTCTAGTGGAGCTACTAAGCTTTCATCTCAACACGGTGGATCCTATTGCGCAATTGTTAATACAAGCCTTTATTGCTGGAACTGGAATGTTCAAGGCGGGGAGTATTTCGCTTTGGCTGATGGTTCTTCAAGCTACAGCATCACTCCGATTTTGGTCACTTCAGGAGTTGTGGATGTATCGATGGCAGCAAATGGTGCTACGGCTGACACATGTGTCGTTAAGAGCGATACTTCTGCTCAATGCTTTGGAGCCATCTCATCTTCACAAGGATATCCTTATAATCCAACGTATTCTGCGACAGTAATGAGTGTTGGGGTTGCACGAGTAGATCATACCATTTATGGCAATCTCGTTCTGCAAATGGTTGATGGTTCAGTGATGGCCTCCACGCAAACGAATTCTAGCTTTGTTAAGATAAATCTTGGGCTCTAGGTTGGAGAATTTTAATTAAGTTTTTTATTTTAAGTACTTGTCTGGTGGAGATGTTTTTTTTGGGGGGGGGTAAAGCCATGCGGAAAATTTTTAAGCAATTTGATCGTGCTAAGACTAGAAATTCAGTTTTTATTTTTTTAGTTTTTATGCTGCTTGGCTTGTTTCAAAATTGCAGTAAGGGTTTTGCTGTTAAGAACGATGCGACGAGTTCTTTGACTTCAAGTCAGGCATCGAGTTCAGGTGCAGCGCCCTCAGCTGTTTCAGCCCCCTCTCCTGGGGATTGTACTTTTGATGGAAAACCAATTTTAAATGGCACTGCAGTGAATGCGTATGTCACATCGACAGTGCCATTTGGGCAGTCATGTGAATCTCAAATAGAAGTTCGCAAATGTCAGACCGGAGTCCTATCTGGCTCTGCCTCGTATTCGAGTTGCGGAGTTGGCGTGCCAGCGGCTTGCGTTTTTAATGACACAGTCAATGGAACTATAAATCCCATGACTGTGGTTTCGTCTAAATCGATCACAGCATGGCAGACTTCTTCTGTGAAGTACGGTCAGAGTTGTGTGTCAGAGACTCGCGCTTGCACCAATGGTACTTTGTCGGGGAGTTTTACCAATAGCTCTTGTCATGAGCCGGTGCTTAAGAAAATTGAGACCAGTAATTTTGGAGCTAGATGCGCACAGATTGATGACAAATTAGCTTGCTGGGGATATCTGGGCAAAACACAAATTACTTCGTCTCCCTCTGGTTTCGGACTGGATGTGGCATATGTTCCTGAAAGTTCGCCTCGAGTTATTTACTCTTCTGGGGTTACAGATTTTTCAGTCCGGTCAGAGAGATGGGAATGCCACATAGTAAATGGTGCTGCAGATTGCACGGGCTATGGGGTTTATAATTATAATAATAATAATAATTCGGTTGAATTAGCAGCCTCAGGAGCAACCCGAGTTTGGGTTGGTAATTATCAAGCCTGTGCCATGGTGAATTCTGTTTTTAATTGTTGGACGTTACCAGACACAATCGGCGCAGGCACTGGCTTAGGTAAACCTGTTCAGCCCTTACCTGGGCAAATTATCGTTGATATGGATATTGTGGGAGGTTCGTCGTGTGCTCTTACTGCACAGGGAGCAGTTATATGTTGGGAAACTAGATGGCCAGATTTGAGTTTTATCAATATAAAAACTGTAATCGCTTCTGGTGCTAGCAAAGTAATGACAGACTTTATTGGTACTGGCTGTGCAATCGTGGGCAAAGATCTTAAATGCTGGTCTATAGATATATCTTGGCCCGGTATATTAATGCCTGATGGCACATCGGTCAAATCTCAGACTCCAATAACAGTTATGACTGGCGTGAGTGACTTTTCACAAGCAGCCCTTGGTCAAACAAAATATTTATGTGCTGTTAAACTTGATACATCTCTAGTTTGCTGGGGAAGTGACCAAGGATTTCCGGCATTGCCAGTAAAAACAATTCTTCCTGTTGGGGTGGCTCGGGTGTCTACTATTTATGCTGGTTATGCCATAGTTCAGATGGTCGATGGCAGTGTACTCTACTACAACGGTAACCTTATTGATTCAACGTCAATAGGTCTTAAGGTCAATCTTGGATTCTAATGGCATCTGTAATATGCACTCACTAAATTATTTTAAAAAATAGCTTTTTGTGTGCGCATATTCAGAAGTTTAATCGTGATAAATCGAAGGCAAAATCCAAATAGAAATATTGGCAGTCCTACGGCCAGTATTAGGCCCCATAACATAAATGAAACTTTTATTGTCGCTACTGCATTGTCTATTCTTCCGTTAAGAATTGAGATCACAAGGAGTAGAAGTGCGATCACTATTACGGCGGGTAAAGTCACGAGGCTAATATTTTTCACAGCTTGTCGCCAACCAATCGAAAGAAATCCGAGTGCAAAGTAAGTCAGATTTACAAAATAAAAAAGATTATCGGCGTAGCGTTCGGCAATAAAAGTAACGCTGGCCACTTGCAAAGCAGCTAATGCAAAAATAATCGCAATTCGTATATATTTGGTATTTAGAAGATTCACTGAGGCCAGCTTGAGCATTGCAGATATTTCTGTCAACTCAAAGTCATATGATAGATGGACTTAACGTTCACACTGTTGACAAGGCTTGCGCTGGGTTTAAACTTTCCCCTATTTTCAGCGCGTAAAAGCTAAATTAAACCCAAAAACAAACGATCTAGCTTAAATGCTGTTAAGCAATGGAAATTTTTATTGATTTAACGGCTTCCATTGAAAATGATGGTCTTCTCAAGGAGAATTTATGCCATTTCGTTCGCTGGGTTTGTGTGGGTTTGCTTTACTAATGGTTTCTGCGGCGTTGCTATTGCCATCGATCAGTTCGGCCAAAGAGTTGAGCAATCGTTTGGGGGTTGGGTTTCGCAATGCCTATGCTTACGATATTCCGAGTATTTCTACGGTCTATTATCCTTCGAGTGATACGGCGGTGATTGGAGCTTTGGGTATTGATACAGAGGACGGGTCTTCGCGCTCGGCTTTTTCGGGTGGACTTCGTCGAATTATTTTTAAAGAAGAGAATATGAATTTTCATATGGGCGGAGTTTTGACTTTCTTGAGCCGCGAGCAATCGGGGAGCAGTGACTCTGGATTTGAAATGTCAGCTATCGTAGGCGGAGAGTTTTTTTTGCACGGGCTTGACAGTCTTGGTTTCACATTTGAAACAGGCGTGGGCGTAACCAATGTTAAAAAAGTTCGTTTTAGAACTTTGGCAGACAGCCCGTTGCGCGCAGGAATGATTTTTTACTTTTAATCTCATCAGTAGAAGGAATTATATATGAAAAAAGTGATTTTAACAGAAAACGCACCAGCACCGATTGGCCCTTACTCACAAGCCGTGCAAGTGGGCAATATGGTATTTTGCTCAGGGCAAATTCCTTTGGATGCAAAAACCAACCAAATGTTGACCGGCGATATCAAAGGTCAAACGGAGCTTGTGATGAAAAACATTGAAGCTCTTTTGAAAGCCGCGGATTGCCAGTTTTCAAATGTTGTGAAAACCACAATCTTTTTGACAGACATGAGGGATTTTCCAATGGTCAATGAGACTTACGGTAAATACTTTACACAAGCTCCCCCGGCGCGTTCAACAGTGCAGGTGAGCGCTCTTCCTAAGGGTGCTAACGTTGAAATTGAAGTGATTGCATCTCGCTAAATTTTTCTAACCAGAAAAGACAAGGTTCACTTTTTGTGAGCCTTAAATTATGAAAAAAATTTTACTTCATCGCAAGCTTTTGATTTTTCTTTTGGCTGTGGTTATTTTTCTGGGGATATTTCTCCGAGAACTGGATCACATCCAAGAAGAGCCGATCGGTTCATGGAAAAACGATGTGCATGCCGACTGTGCCGTGGTCTTGACCGGTGGCGTGGGGCGAGTGCGTGAGGGGCTTGATCTGCTCTCACGAAAAGCTGTAAAGAAATTGGTGATCTCTGGCGTTCACTCGTCAGCGAATCTTCGCGAGATCATACCACTTTGGCCTTTTTTAGGCGAGCTGAATGAAGACGATATCGTGCTCGACCGAAGGTCTCGCACCACTTACGGTAATGCTCAGCAGAGCTTGCCTATTGTCGAGGCGCTTCGCTGCAAAGATATTGTTCTGATTACGAGTCAGGTCCATATGCACAGGGCCTATCAGACTTTTAAGGCTACATTTCCAGAAAAAATCATCATCTATCGCAGCGCCATTGTCGCTGGACGTGCAGAATCTGGCCGTTGGGATTTAGCGACGGAAGTCCTGAAGTGCCTTTTTTATTCTGTGTGGGCTTACTAGTACTTCAAATATATCAGACTAGAATAGTAGACCTCAGTCCTCTATTGGAAACCGAGTGATTTGCCGATCTAAAGGCCATGATATTTGTATTCAATCAAATTGATCGCTGGGGAAAATCATTCATAGGACAGCTGGAGTACACAGCCAGAGTCCTATTGATGGTCTATCTTTCTGTGCGAGCGGCCTTCGTTGATCAGGCGCAAGGTCTACGCACAGTTTTTTCTGTGGTGTCAGCACAAATTTACTTTACGGGCTTTCAGGCCTTACCGTTGATTTCAGTTTTAGCTTTAGCCTCTGGTGGTGTGGTAATTTTGCAGTCCTCGAGCAATCTCTCATTGCTCGGCGGGAGCGAAATGATTGGAAAACTTTTAGTGGTGATCATTGTTCGTGAATTAGGTCCCTTGATGACAGCCTTGGTTGTGATCGCAAGGTCGGGCACGGCGGTGGCGAGTGAAGTTGGCAATATGAGAGCCAATCGCGAGATCGAGGCTCTTGAGAGTATGGGAATTAATCCTTTGAGTTATATTGTGTTTCCGCGGGTTCTGGGCGGAGTGGTCAGCGTTGTGTGCTTGGCATTTTATTATGTGATGATTGCCTTGTTAGGCGGGTTCTTAATCACCAGACTGATTCAGGATATGCCCTTCACATTTTATTATGAGTCCCTTGCGAATGCTTTTGCTTTTGAAGATGTGGGACTTTTTGTACTTAAAAATATATTTTCTGGAGTTATTATTTTTGTGGTGGCTTGCGAGCAAGGTCTTTCGGTCCGCCGTGGCCCATGGGAAGTACCGGTTGTGACCACTCAAGCTGTGGTTAATAGTATTATATATGTCGTTGTTTTTAATATGTCTGTAACGACAATTTTTTATCTCAAGCAATTAATAAAATTGGGAGTGATCTAGATGCCGGCACCAAAGATAGAATCTCTGCGTTTTGAAAACCTCACGTTTGCCTATGAAAACAGCCCACCGTTATTTACGAATTTAGATTTTGATTTTCCGATGAATCGATTGGTGTGGCTCAACGCAGAGAGCGGTCAAGGACGTTCAAGTCTGTTGCAGCTTTTAGGAGTTTTGCAATTTCCGGAGTCAGGGAATTTTTATCTCAATGAGATGAAAGTCAGCGATATGAGCTTTGAAGAGTTTTTACCGTATCGGTTAAAGATTGGTTATGGTTTTGATTTTGGTGGGTTATTAAACAATAAAACGATTTTTGAAAATCTGACTTTGCCACTCATGTATCATAAGATTTTAGATGCAAAAGAGTCGGCCGAACGTGTGAACAAGTATCTCAACTTTATGGGTATCAGTAAATACAAAGACCAGCGCCCAGCTGTGGTTCCGGGCGGAGTGCGCAAAATCACCTGCATGGTCCGAGCCCTAGTACAGCATCCAGATGTTTTGCTTCTAGATGACCCGAGTGTGGGCATGAACGAGGCCACTTTTTTAAGATATTTTGATTTGATCAAAGAGATTCAAAACGAAAAAGCTTTGCAGCATATTTTTGTAAGCTCTTTCGATAAAAAATTGATGGGTTTATTAGGCGCCACAGAAGTGGTTGTTGATGATGGACGACTTTACTTGAATGACTCTCAAGAAAAGTACGCAGTGAATACGTGAGTTGCTTGGGTGTTGTTGCTTGTAGCATGAGACGGAGTGACAGATGATGAAAGTCAATTTCAATAAGTTCGAACGCATTGCCGGGCTCTTTGTGGGCTTGGCCTTTGTTGGCGGAATCGTATTCTCGCTGTCAGTTGCGATCAAGCAGGGTTGGTTTGAAGCCAAGATCAACTACACGACAATTTTTGAGAGTGCCGATGGAATTCATCCTGGAACGACGGTGCAGATGGCGGGCCTTAAAGCCGGCAGTGTTGAAGAAGTGGATCTGATTTCTAGCAACAAGATTCTAGTTAAATTTTATGTGCTCGCTAAATTTCAAGATAAAATCAAAGAAGACTCGGTAGCACAACTGGTTCGCCCCTTTATTATCGGTGATCGCGTTTTAGATATCACCGTGGGCGGCGAAGAAGCTAAGGTCCTTTCTGCCGATGCAAAAATAGCCTCACATGAGGCTGTTGATTTGATGACAATTCTGAGTGGTAAGGGGCTGGGTAACACTCTCGAGAGTATGTCATCGATGCTACAGAACTTGCGCTATTTGGCCGAATCATTCTTGAGTAAAGATCGCACCGAAGCTCTCGTTCGCATGGTGGATCGGATTGATCCTTTGCTTAAAAACTTGAACGTCATGTCAATCGAAGTGATCAAGCTATCAAAGCAAGCCACCAAAGATGAAAACCTTGAAGTGGTCTTAGGGGCCTTGTCTTCGACAACCCGTGAGCTCAATAAGCTTCTGCCGGATCTGACCGAGCGGGCTCCTGCGATGGCAAAAAACATGGAATCCTTAGTTAAAAACATGGCCGAATTAACACAGCAATTTAGAGTCTTTATGCCTGCCATGGCAGAAATTGCTCCAGATCTTCCACATGCCTCGCGCCGAGCGGTTGAAGCCTTGGATGAGGCGGTTGTTTTGATGAAGGCCATGCAAAAAACTTGGGTGGTTCGCTCTGCGGCGCAAGAAGTCCGTGAGCAAGAAGAAAAGGATTCAAAAAAACCAAGAAAACCAGCAAACTCAGGTGAGTGAACGGTTTAACTCTCGATTTCTTTAAAAATTACCTCTTCTCGCGACGAGCCGGTGCTGTCGTCAAAAAAATCTCATGGCTCACGACTATTGGTCTTTGCGTCAGTGTGAGTTCTTTGTTGGTTGTTATCAGTGTGATGACAGCTCTGAATCAAAGCATTCGTAAACGCACATTGGCTATCGAGCCCCACCTGGTCGTGCAGTTTCCGCAAGCCACAAGTTTTTCTATGATCGAAACCCATCCGGTAGCGATCAAATTAAAAAATGATTTAGGATTTGAGACTCAGCCCTTTGAAACTCAGGATGTTATTTTGCGAACCATCGATGGCCACTTTCGAGGAGGAGTTGCAAGGGGAGTGAGTGATGCGAGTTATCGTCATCTTATGCAAGAGCTAAAGATGAACGACTTGTATAACAAAGATTCCGAAGGCCCCCTGCTCGGTGAGGTCGATATCGGAATCGATCTGGCCAGATCCTTGGGGGTTTTTGAAGGCGATAGTCTGATGGTGGTGCCGCCCGAAGGTTTGCTGCTCCCGCCAAGTGAGGCACCGCCCTTTGAAAAAGTGCGAATTCGAAAAATTTTAAGTACAAACCTAGCCGACATGGACAGCCAAAATATTTTTTACAAAAAAGGATTGGCTCTAAATTCGCTTCGCAATCCAGCCAGTCGAAAACTAGGTCTCGAGGTTTGGACTCCGGATCCGGATTCGGTTCAGTCGGTCAAAGAAAGTTTGTCTTCTTTCACAGAACTCAAAGTAGAAACATGGAAAGAAAAAAACTCCGCCATGTTTTTTGCTCTGCGAGTAGAGAAAACCATCATCACTTTATTTTTATCGATGGCGGCTTTAATCGCAGGTTTTTCATTGGTTTCGGTTTTGGCATTGTTGACCTCGCAAAAACGCCGAGAAATTGGTCTTTTGCAAGCCATAGGATTTTCAAAATTACGGGTGCAAAAACTTTTTGCGCAGATGGGGTATGGGCTTGCATTTGTAGGCGTTGGTGGTGGCCTGGTGTTAGGACTTGCGATCAGTTACTACTTGGAGTTTTTTCCGCTCAATGTGTTGCCGGAGATTTATTACGATTCATCGATTCCCGCCAAAGTAGATTTGAGTTTTGTGGCAATGGTTATAGGTGTTGCAGCTCTGTTGGCATACTGGGGTTCTCGTTCGGCCTCAAAGGCGGCCACTCAGCAAAGTCCTAGCGAGAGTCTGCGGATTAAGAACTGAGCGATATCAAATTAGTGTGAAAGCAAAATCACAATAAAATAGATAACCAAGATCACCAGCGTTGCGGCGACCAATCCTCGCCATCGCAATGCAGAGGTCGGGCGCAAAAAAATACGACGCTCAGTGGATTCAGAGCGGGGTGCTGACCTGCGATCTGGCTTAAAAAACTTATTGCTAATTTTGTTTTCGGCGTCCAAGCGGTCTCCCTTAAAGCGTTATCAAATCGCAAAAATCAAGAATCGACAAGGCTAGTTTGCGAAGCGCCAGGCTGGTAGTTATTAGGTCTTGTCGAGATGAGCAAAAAGCACCTTTGTTCAGTCTCAAAGAGCTAGCTATTTTCGTGGTGGAGGCGGTGGAGGAGGCGGAGCTGGTGGGAGAGGCTTTGCTCCTGCCTTTTCTTTTCCGGTTTCTTTAGCCGGTGGTGGTGACTGATCTTTTGCCCCAGGAGTAGAGTGTTCACTTTTGGGTTCGCCCTTCGGCTCGTGAGCTCGCGGTTCGGGTTTGATATTCATTTTTTGCTCATCGCCTTTGATTTCATGGGCGGCCATGTGCTTTGCAATCCATTCTGGTTTTGCTGGGGTCATTTGTGGCGGTTGTCCTGAATTGTGTTTGATGAAGTCGCCCGCGTGAACCAGTGACTCTGCCCCCACTGATTTTCCCTGAGCCTGTGCCTGATAGGCCACCTGTCCCTTGAAAGTACAGACGATACTTTCTTTGGTGGCAGGGTGGTATTCAGTCAAAAAGTCGGTGCCACGAACGCCTGCAACAGCTATCGGCGTTTCTACTTTGAAGTGCTCTTCTTGGTTGGCATATGTTTGCTCAAGGGCACTTCGCAGTGAGCCTTGAGTGAGCTTGATGTCGACTTGTTTTTTATTAGCCTCATCGTGAGAGTATCTTTCGATCAGCATTTCTGAGTTTTCGCCGATCACAAGAACATTGCGGTCGACGGTAACAATCTTGGCCGTGGAACTGGCGGCGGAAGTGATTTTATCACCTTCAAAAATCTGCAAGCCCACCTTGGCTTTTTCGTTTTCGTTGCCAGAGTTGGTCAACTGCACTTCGCCTTTAATAACAATGATCATGCCAATAGGCTTGGTGGCGGCACCTGCGGGAGAGGCCGACAAAAGAGAAAACAAGATGGAGCATAAAGTAATTGAGCTTGTGTTTTTTTGCATAGTTCACAAATGCTCGCGGAGTTTGATCTGATTTGCAAGACTTAGATTGCAAGACTCAAATTGCAAGACTCAAATTGCAAGGAGAAACGACAAAAAAACTAAACCGAAACCTGAAAGTCCCTCAAGGCTGCCGTTAGACTCGTTTTTAAATCTGTGCTCTCTTTGCGCTGACCGATGATCAGTGCGCAAGGTACTCCGAATTCACCGGCCGGAAACTTTTTCGGCAAAGTGCCTGGAATTACGACCGAGTTTTTAGGGACAAAGCCTTTGTACTCAACGCTTTGGCTGCCGCTGACGTCGATGATTTTTGTGCTTGAAGTGATGGTGACTCCTGCACCTAAAACAACGCCTTCTTCGAGATGCACGCCCTCGACCACGATGGCACGACTGCCAAGAAAGCAGTGGTCTTCGATGATCACGGGTTGTGCTTGGATCGGCTCAAGGACGCCGCCGATTCCGACTCCACCAGAGAGGTGCACATGCTTGCCGATTTGGGCGCAGCTACCGACTGTGGCCCAAGTGTCGACCATGGTGCCAGCGCCGACATAGGCTCCGATGTTGACGAACGAAGGCATCATGATCACGCCTTTTTCAAGGAAGGAGCCGTATCTCGCGACCGCCGGAGGTACCACTCGCACGCCGGTGGATGCTGACCATTTTTTGAGTGGGATTTTATCAAAAAATTGCAAATCACCGGCGAGCATTTCGCTCATGCCTTGAATGCGAAAATAAAGGAGCACGGATTTTTTGAGCCACTCATGAGTGATCCATTTTCCATTGATTTTTTCAGCAACACGCAAGTGGCCTTGATCGAGGTCACCGATGATCTGCAAAATTTCTTTTTTATTTTGCGCGGTCAGGCTGACAGCATCCATAGGAAACATTTCTTCGATGGATTTTTGTAGAGGATGTGCGCTCACGATTGCTCCCGAGTTTTGAGGCATTCTAAAATAGCAGGGACATGGATTTTTAAGATCGAAGCCGCATCAAGACCGCGCTCGATTTCGTAAGTCAAAGTGGCAGAAGATCTTTCAAGACCCGCATAAGTTCCCAAGCAACCAGGAGTTGGGTAGCCGATATCGGCGTCGATACGATATCCTGTAAAGCGGGCCAGAGTCTCAGCCTCAGCCAGACAAGCTCCATTGACATTGAGGACCGGAAACCATGAGTGAAGGCTCAACACAAACTCTGGTTTCTCTTCATTGATATATTTGGCGAGCCATTGATTTTCAGGTTCTGAGTTGGCAGTAGGGCCAGGGTTATAGCGAGGTGTCTTAATCACCGGCGACCAATCTTTTGTTGGCAAATTGCGATTCAGATCAACACCGCGAGAATTAGTGCGAGTGCGATGAAAGACTCCATCTGGATTAAAGTGAGGCACTAAGAGCAAATCCAACTTGTAAGGGAAAGATTTTGTAAACTCAGACAGCAATCCCTCGGCCGCAATGACGCCTTCGATCTCATCACCATGGACGCCGCCTAAGAGCAAAACTTTTTTGCTGAGAGCTTGATCGCTGAAATTATAAAAGCGATAGCCTTTGACAGGAAGACCGAGCGGGCTGTGGGTGAAAATCTGAAAATCCATGGCCTCAACCTAGCGAAGATCTTGCAGGTCGGCCACTTCAAAATTTTGAAATTCAAGCCCCTCGCGTTGAAGCAGGGATTTTGCCAAAGAATTAAATGAATCTGAAATATCCGTGCAGTAAAAATCAATTCTCTGCTCAAAATTCGAACCGATTTTATCATTCTTCAGAGCCTGGGCTAAATCTTCGGCCACGGCTTGGCCACAATCGATGAGTGTGACATGGGCGCCGATCGCTTTTTGGATCGAAGAGCGAAGTATTGGGTAATGGGTGCAGCCCAAAATCAGAGTGTCGATGTCTTTTCCTAAAAGAGGTTGCAGATAGCGGTAGGCAATCAGGTTGGTGACGGGGTCATCGATCCAGCCCTCTTCTGCCAATGGGACCAGAAGCGGGCAGGCTTGAGTGAATACTTGAGTCAAAGGATCATTTTTTTGGAGAGCTAGTTCGTAGGCTTTGCTCTTTATAGTGGCTCGAGTTCCAAGCACCCCGATTTTTTTATCAGTGCTCGCAGTTACTGCAGCGCGGGCCGCAGGAGCAATCACGGTAAATACCGGAGTGCCTTCGAATTCGGTTTCACTCCATTGTGCGGAAGCTGAGTTGCAAGCGATCACCAGGGCTTTGACACCTTTGGTTTTTAGAAATTTTAAATTTTGCTCCGTGTACTTGCGAATGGTTGCGCCAGATTTGGTCCCGTAGGGGAGCCGGGCAGTATCACCCAAATAGACAAAGTTTTCTTGCGGAAATTTTTTGGCCAAAGCACAAAGCACGGTGACGCCACCAATTCCCGAATCAAAAACACCAATTGCCTGTGAGTCTGCTTGTGAGCTTTTCATCTGATGATGGTGATCGAAAAAACAAAAAATGAGAATGAAATTTACAAATAAAAAAGCCGCCTCTTTTTGGGAGGCGGCTTTTCGTTTTACAGAAGCTTTGAAGAAAACAAACAACAACTTTCGCGTCTCAAAGTCCCGATCAGATTAGGACTTCGAAAGGATTTTGGTCAACGACGTCTAGGTCTAGGTTTGGTTAAGAATTTGTGTTAATGCCGTGTGCGCGGCTTTCTGACGCGCCAGCCAAAGACATTTCCATAAAACGCGCTTTGTCACGGATCTCGCCTAGGCTCGCAGCATTGACATAAGACATTCCGCTGCGAATTCCACCGGTGACCTCAAGTATCACATCTTTGACGTGGCCTTTGACACTCACATAGGTGCTCTCGCCTTCAGCAGCCATACCGGTCGGAACCCCGCCGCGCCAAGAGACTTGCGCCGATTTTGAGGCCATTCCGCGGTACTGTTTGCGGCCATTTTTGATTTCTCCGGGCGTTTCGATCGTGCCAGAGAGCATACTGCCGATCATGCAAGTCGAGGCTCCAGCCGCAAAGGCCTTCATCAAATCGCCAGAGGTTCTAAGACCTCCATCAGCAATGACGGGCACGCCATACTCGTCGGCCACTTCGGCACACAAAGCGATCGCCGTCAGTTGCGGAACTCCGCAACCAGTGATGATTCTCGTTGTGCACATCGAGCCGGGACCAATTCCAACTTTGATGGCGTCGGCTCCGGCACGAATCAAATCATGAGCGGCTTCAGGCGTAGCTAGGTTGCCGGCAATGATTTGTGTCTCAGGCGATTTGTCTTTGAGCCATTTCATCACCTCTTGCATTGCGACTGAGTGTCCATGAGCGATGTCGATCGTCATGATGTTAACTCCTGCTTGTAGCAGAGCCAGCGCTCGCTCTTGGTAGTCGTCACCGACACCAATGCTAGCAGCCAGGTTGATGGCGCCTGCGGCTTTAACTTCATGGACCCACTGAACTTGCTCTTTGATCGTGGCAAAACGGTGCAAGATACCGACGCCTCCCAGTCTGTGCATGGCAATCGCCATCTCGCTTTCGGTCACTGTGTCCATATTGGCCGAAACAATCGGGGTTTCGATCGAGATTTTTTTTGTCAGCTGTGTTGTCAATTGTGGGTCTCGGCGGGAGCGCACTTCCGATTTTGTTGGAATGATAAGAACATCGTCAAAGGTAAGGCCTCGACTGCGATTTTGAATGTCTTTCCATTGAAACATAAGGCTCATAATAACTCCGTTTTCAGAAGAGGGATTAGGTTAAAGAAAGTTTTGCGGCCGCAGATCGAAACAAGCGGTGCAGAAGTAGAAAAAATAAAATCGTGCTTAATGTTTCAACCAGAGTCAGAGTCAGGCTCGCTGTGGGTGTTTGCCAGATCATGCGATTGTCGTCCCAAGTCGTTAGCAGCAGCGGAATCAAGAGCGAAAAAATAAAAATCAATCCGATCAGTTTTCCGAGGCGGCCTTTTGATAATAGTATCGAGGTCTCAAGAGCATCGACTTCGCCACGGGCGTAGGCTTTTGATTCGAGAGTGATAAAAGGTACAAAGCTGAGTCGCAGCCAGCGGACGAGGCCTGGGATAATAAATAAAAAACTCCAAGAAAGTGCCTGTCCCCATGCCCGTAGAGTCTCAATGAAGAGTTGGTAAAGTCCTTGAAACGTAAATTTTTTGCGGATCACCCAGATCAGAGCTGTGGTTGGAAAAATAAGCGATGCGAGAATTGAGGCCAAGCCATAAGCCCATATCCAGTTCGAAAGGCCATCAGGGCTGGATAAAATATTTTGCATTCTTTGAGTCAACCACTGGTCGAGAGCTCCACCCAAGGTCAGCCATGCAAAAATAGGTAGACCCACACTTTTGCAAGTGCTGAAAAATTCTTCAATAAAAGAGGTCTCAGTCAAGGTAGGTCCAGTTTGTAAATTCACGAGGCTGATTGAAGTCGAGATGCAAAGGTCTTGTCAAGTGGGGCCTTTGTGGTTGAGGCAGGAACATCGTTAGTAGTGGGGAGGTGGGGCCAGATGGAGCTTTGGGTAGTTAGAATATTTTGCCAGAAAGCATTTCCTCAAATAGCCTTAATGAATGACGCAACTGGGTCCATTTTCGTTGTTTTTTTTATTTCTCTGCGGCCATGCCTTGGCTGACTACGCTTTGCAAAATGAGTGGATCGCGACCAATAAAAACAGGCATTTTCGAGATACCCTGAGTGCTGAAGCGCAAAAAAACATGCAAGTGATTTGGCCTCATTTATTGACGGCTCATTCTCTTCATCATGGTCTTTTGGTTTACTTGATCTCGCAAAATATCACCCTAGGTGTCGCAGAAACGGTCGTTCATTGGATGATAGATTTTGCGAAATGCGAACGATGGTTTGGTTTTCATACCGATCAGGCATTGCACATACTTTCAAAAGTTGTGTGGACTGTCGCCTTAGTTAACGCCTGGGTTTAGGCAAAGCTGATAATTAAAATCCACCAAATTTTTAAAATGCCCCGGAGGTAGTGCCGCGAATTGCATTCTTTCTCCACGAAACGGATGTGTCAGTTCAAGTTTTACCGAATGCAAAGCCAAATTCGGATACGGGGCTTGTTTTGGCCCATATTTGCTGTCGCCGACCAAAGGGTGCCCGAGCTCTGCCATGTGCACGCGGATTTGATTTTTTCGGCCGGTCAATAAATTGATCTGCACTAGGCTGAACTTAGCTGTTTCTTTGAGCACTTGATACTCGGTGTGTGAAAGCTTTCCGCTTTCATCGGTTTGACTTGAGTGAATAACGTAGTCTTCGTCTTCGCTCAAATAACTAGAGACCGTGCCTGACTTTTCTTTGAGCTTGCCGTGCACGATTGCGAGATAAGTTTTTTTATTGGCTCGCCAATTGTCTTTCAAAAATAACTGGGCTTTTTCGCTTTTAGCAAAAACTAAGACTCCTGTGGTGGCTTGATCTAGACGATGAACAACGTAGACGCATTTGTGTGACTTTGGGTTGCCTTTACGGACGTACTGGTTGAGCAGATTGTGGACGGTTTTCTCTTTTTCCCAGAGTGCGGCGACAGTTAAAAGCCCGGCGGCTTTGTTACCTACGATGATGTCGAGGTCCTCATGCAGGAGTTCAAAGCCCCTCGGGTGGTACTTTTTAGGAACGGATTTAAATGAGGATTTGGGGTCTGCGCTCATGAATGATCACTCTACATTATTTTACCCGATAATGCAGGGGGATTTCTTGGCCATTTCGCTCAATCAATAGGTGTAAATTCTTTCGGCTCTTGAGCTCTTGAAAGACATATCTGGCTTCGGCCGAATTGGTGATGGGCTTGGAGTTAATCTTTTTGATGATGTCGCCATTCTCAAGGCCGATCTGGTCATAGACACTGCCTTTGCGAATCTTTTCGATGCGAAAGCCCAGCGTGTTGTAGCTCCCATCACGCAGATGGTAATGGCGCAAAAAGGTGTCTCTGCTTTCGGCCCCGGCTTCTTGTAGGGGACCGATGCTAGTGCAAGCAATCAAAAATGTAAGAGCCAAACCCTTATGCATAGTTCACCTCTACTTATATTTTACCATAGCTCGGGTTGGCGAAAAGGGCTGAAACCGTGAGAATGTTATGGATAGTGTCTTACTTATAGGCAGTCTGCTTTTTCCAGTTATGTTTGGTATCCTGACCAGCGCCCCACTTTACCTCGCTGCTGATAGGCAATCAAATGCAAGAGCTCAAGGGTGTTGCGCTGGATGTACTTTGCGACAAGTTTAAACTCTCGTCCCCAAGTAATGATCCGTGAGTACAGCAAGTAGTTCCAAAACTTCCGCTGGTTCTTCTCACAACCTTTAGTTTTGGATGAGGCACCGCCCGGCGTAGGTTTGAGAGGACATTCTTTTAAAATCTTTTGTGCGATATGCCCGGCAATGACTCTGAAAAAGTTCTGAAGTCCTGCTCGGGTTTGAGCCTTTACCAGAAGGTGGATATGGTTGCCCTGAATGGCATGCTCATAGACGCTCACTTGAAACTTGGATGAATTCTTCTTTATCAGGCTTAAGATCATCTTCTTGTGTCTAAACAAGGATCTTGATCCCACCGCATGGCGAGACTTCATGGTGATGTGATGACTTTGCTTGAGATTCAGCGGCCTGCGAGCTCGTCGCTTACGAAGGGCGAGGCTTCCGCCGTGATCTTTTCTCACTTTAGGTTGCTTGAAGAGTTTGAGTTGTTTTACTGTGGATTTTGAATTTGACATGGGCACCGCCCCTCCGATCCAGGAGGCTGATGCAAAAAGCTTTGCGGGCGGTGCACCCCCAAAGCTTCTATTAAGCAGAGGAATAGGCCCGAAAACCGGATGAATCGGATTTTGGTGAGCATTGGATGAGATAAAATCTGCTTTCGGCTATAGACCTGTCTCATCAGAAAACGATTTGAAGGGATATTCCGGTGTTGTTTGCGGCCTGTATCCTTTCGGTGTCGTCAGTTTAGGGTTTGCGGTGCCTGAATATTTGTGGAACGATTTAGGACCTGGAGGCTATTCTGCTCGAACATTACTGGATGCGATTGAGAGATTTAGTTTTGCGGTGGACCACACTTCTGGTGATGGGATTGTTTTTCTTTTTAATTGTAACTCCCTGGTCCTTGTTGTTTCGCAGATTCAATCGAGACACCTTGAAGCAAGATATTCGTTTAAAAACGACCTTGATTGATGCAACTAAAATTTGGAATGCGGATCATCTCCAGGATCCTTTTTAAGACAATTCAACGAAGAGAGCGAGTTCATGGATTTTTTAAAAGATTTTTATAAGTACATGAGGGTTAATAAAAAGTATTGGCTCTTACCAATAGTCGTCACAATGATGCTTTTGGGTGGCTTGATTTTAGTGTCTTCACAGTCTGTTGTAGCTCCTTTTATCTACACTTTATTCTAGGGTTTTATTTTAGATGCTAGTTCTTGGGATCTCTGCTTTTTATCATGACTCAGCGTGCGTCTTCTTAAAAGATGGCGAGATTCTTTTTGCAGCTCAAGAAGAACGTTTTTCACGGCAAAAGAGTGATCCACGCTTTCCAAAAAATGCAATTCGTGCAGGACTTGATTACCTTAGCATTCGTCTTGAAGAGGTGGATCAGGTCTGCTTTCATGAAAAGCCGTTTTTGACTTTTGAAAGACTGCTCGAGACCTATTTGGCCATTGCACCCAGAGGATTTAAATCATTTTGTCTGAGTATGCCGATCTGGCTGAAAGAAAAATTATTTATTAAGCAAAGACTGCAAGCACTCTTTCAGCAAGAATTTGGCGCTTCGGTCAAGGGCAAGCTGAGTTTTTCGGGGCATCATATCGCCCATGCGGCGAGCGCTTTTTATCCTTCGCCATTCGATGAGGCCGCCATTTTGACTGTCGATGGTGTGGGAGAAGGCAACACCTGCACGATTGGTTTTGGTCAAGGCTCAGAGATTAAAATTTTAAAAGAAATGAAATTTCCTCATTCTTGGGGCTTATTCTATTCGGCCATGACTTTATTTTTGGGTTTTAAAGTTAACGGCGGCGAGTACAAATTAATGGGGCTTGCGCCTTACGGTGATCGGCAGAGCACAGATTATCAGTTTTTTCGGCAGCAAATTGAAAAAGAGATTTTACAAATATTTGCAGATGGAAGTTTGCAGTTGCAGCTTCAACATTTTTCTTTTGTTGAGTCAGATCGCATGATCCGCACCGCTAGCTGGGAAAAAATATTTCAAATGCCAGCTCGCACGCCTGAGTCGATGCTGACTCAAAAGCAAGCGGACCTAGCTCTAGCTGCGCAAGATGTGCTTGAAGAAGGGCTTTTGTGTTTAGCAAAGACGGCCAAAGAATTGACCGGCAGTCGTAACTTAGTGATGGCGGGTGGAGTTGCGCTCAACTGCGTGGCCAATGGCAAGATTTTGCGATCTGGAGTTTTTGAAAAAACTTGGATTCAACCTGCAGCCGATGATGCTGGCTGTGCCTTAGGGGCGGCGTATCTTTATGATCAATTGGTACGCAAAATCCCTTTGGTGAAAAAGCATGGCAAAGACCTGATGCAAGAAAGTTGTCTTGGGCCTAGTTTCGGTGAGTCTGAAATTAAAGAAGCGCTTGTGGCTCAAGGACTTAATTTTATTCAATTCCAAACTGACAGCGAACTCTGTGAGTTTGTATCCGAGCTGTTGTTGAAAGATCAAGTGATGGGATGGTTTCAGGGGAGAATGGAGTGGGGACCTCGGGCTCTAGGACATCGAAGTATTATCGCAAGTCCTTTGCATTCAAGCATGCAGCAAAGACTCAATCTTCAAATTAAATTCCGCGAAACCTTTCGGCCTTTTGCTCCGATCGTGGCCGTTGAAGATGCCGGCCGTTATTTTGAAATTTCTGAGCCCTCTCCATATATGCTTCGCACCGAACAGGTAAAAAAGTCTCTGCAAAAGCCTCGGCCAGTAGGTTATGAGCGCATGAGTCTTGGTGAAAAGTTGGCCACATTAAGATCGGTTTTGCCCGCGATCACCCACCTCGATTACTCCGCGCGCGTGCAAACTATAGAGCGAGAATCAAATCCCAGGCTCCATCAGTTGTTGCAAGTTTTTGGCCTAAAAGCGGGACATCCGGTTTTAATCAATACCAGTTTTAATGTACGTGGGGAGCCGATTGTTTGCAGTCCTTCGGAGGCAGTCCAATGTTTTTTAAAAACCGAAATGGACGTCTTGGTACTTGAGAATTTTGTGGTTCAAAAGAGCTCAAAATAAGCCTCTGTCTAATTTTTTGTCACCCTTTGAATAGAATACACTGCTTTAAGCCCCGCCGGGCTTTGGCCTGTCATTCGCAAAAAAGATTTCGTTCGGGTAATTTTTTTAAGTCAAACAACTTTAAGGAGAACTTTATGAAATCAAAAGTCTTGTGTGGTTTAGCTGCTTTAACAATGTCTGCGTCAGCTTTGGCAGCGGATGCTGCTCGTAACGAAAATCGTATGCGCATACTTGGTGAGTCCGTAGTTAGTGTCTCTAAGTGCTCGGACACTGTGATTTCGACAGAAGAATTTCAAGACTATGTAAGAAGAGCAGACGGCTCGATGGCTCAACATAAAGACGGCACTTTTATTATGAAAACGATGACGAGAATCTCTGCAAAAAGCTCCATCAATATCAGCAAATGTCAAAGCCAAGAGAATTACTTGGTCGCCGTAACTGGTAGCATGTGGAACAGCAAAGAGAGTGAAGTGGCGGGGAGCGCTCGCCAGTCGGGTGTGCTCGTGAGCCAAACGACTCCTATCAGTCAAAGTCAAGATATCGACTTAAAGAAACTAGTGTCTGCAACTTCAGGTGGAGTTTTTAACGATTCTTCGACTTTGCAAATTTTGAACAGCATTCAAGAGGGTATCAAAGTCCAAGTTAAAAACGAGTGTGAGGCAAAAGTTGCTCAGTTGAATGCGACTCGTGTAGCAATCTCTCAAACCGCTTGTAATAACTAATTTTATGATTGGCAAAGGCTCAAAACTCATTATAGCAATGACTTTTGGGCTTTTGCTTTTTCTTTCGCGCGCACAAGCCTCTTTTGTTGATAGCTACCTATTGGCTCACCCAACGATCATGACTCATGAAATTTCACAAATGCTGAGCGAAAGGTGTGGTGCTTACACCCATCAGTATTCTGAGTGTCGCTATGTCGGCCCCGAGCTGTTTCGTTTTTTGGACATCTCTCCTATTTTAATTCCTGTATCAGAGACTCAAAAAGTTAACTACATTTTCACATTTAAAAAACATTTAGACCTTTTTAAGAACTCTCCATCGGTTTTGGCATTTTTGCTTGACCTCCAGCGTGAGTTGCAAAAATTAAATCAAGACATAGAGACTTACCGTTTTATTCTACCTGAAAGTATTAAGCCGTTTGATTTGGGCGAATTTGCTCAGCCCTATTTTGCAACTCGTAGCGAGATGCTCTTGGTTCTCGCAACTCTCTTTCAGGATATGCCTAGGGGCTCTGTGCAGGTGCGATACTTGATGCAGAATCATTCGGATAAGCCTTTTGTCGATTTGCTTTCGAATGTGCTCCAGCAAATTGCAAATGTTCGTATGTGGAATGGCAAAATGTCGCTGACAGTGTTTGGTATTCCGTTTTTGAATACAAAAGTTTATCATTTGCTGGTGCCAGCAGCGATAGCAGATCATCTGAAAAGCAAAGGTATTTCAGTTCGTGTAGCTTATGCATCGGCCTTAATTTTTAACTACCTCTATAAAGCCAAAGATGCGATCAATCCGTTGATGTTGACTGTCCGTGAGCCCATAAAGATTCTTAGTCAAGACAACATCGGCGACATCATCGCGGGCGAGATGGGCGCAAGGCTGGGGGCAGGTATGCCGCCACTCGACGAGCAGGATTTGCAATTCAAGAGTGTTGTTTTAGGCGCCCAGGTAACCAAGTATTTGGTGGATGCTTTGACCGGTCCTTGGGAGCAGAAAAAGTAAAAGACTAGATAAAAATCTCTATATTAGCCCTTGTGCCTGTGCTACCAGTCGGCCCACGTGGGGGTATTTATGAATAAAATGGTTTTGGGCCTATTGCTTGTTGGGATAGTAACTTCGTTTAATGTGAACGCGACGACAATTGATTGTTGGGGGCGGGGCGTGAACATGCAAACTAGCTTTGAGCTTAAAAAGCCTGGTCAGGTTGAAACAGAATTTCGCTTGGGTTACGATACAATCTTAGATGTTATGCCTGGCAAAATGATCGTACAGATAGAGTCTGTTCTAGCGCCAGGGTCAGCGCAAAAAAATGAAATTCGCACCTACGCTGGAAGCTACAAATACAACGGCTTAGAAGCTATGTTTGTCCTTTCAATCGAGCTCGACGCCAACAAAAAGCAGGGTGGCATTCATAAAAATATTTTCAATCTCAATCAACAAAACGTAGGCATTTGCGGAGTTTCTTCGATCTGAGTTTGTAAGAAGTTTATTTTTGACGTCTATTTTTTGCAGGCCACTTCAATTGTTTGGTCGTAAAAGTGACTTTCTTTAGCCGTGACAATGCAAGCGAGCTGAGTGCGCCGTTGCATTACTGCAAGTTTGCGCGATCTTGAGATGAGTATGTCTTTTACAGGTGATGTTAAATGGTGTTTCAAGTCGACCTTTCCAGGCCTACTTGCTCAAATGTTTGCCAGTAGATATAGCGCCTTTGATTCTAATTCAAGTCTAATTCATTGATTCTACAGCGACTTTTTAGGTTCGAAAAAAAACAAAATCGGCCTGTTGCTTGCAATTGAGCAGACTATGAAAAAACAACATCGACAAACATTCGGCAAAAATATTTCTCAAATCACCCTAAGCTTTCTGCTGCTCACACTGGCTAGTTCCGCCTTTGCAGAGACCGCTGCGGTTCGCTGCCAGGCGGTTTTGATTAAGCCAGAGCTCAGTCGAGGTCTTGATACTGGGTATGCCGAAAGGTATCTGACGGATAAAAATACCAATAAGATCGTAGAGGCTCCGAATCAAATCCCCATCATGGA
>CANCBY010000005.1 GCA_947374445.1 Pseudobdellovibrionaceae bacterium | reverse complement strand
GTTACCAAGCACCACTTGAGTGCCGCAATCTTTGAGCTCTTCGGGAGTCATTGCCTTGACAGTGGCTTTTGTTCCTACAGCCATGAACACCGGAGTTTGAATCTCTCCATGCGCTGTCATCAAGCGGCCGCGACGAGCCTCGCCATCTTGCTTCAGCAATTGGAATTCACCGAGAGAAAGGTCTTTATTCGTATTTATTTGTGTTTGATCCAAACTGAAAGATCTCCGTAGCTAAAGAGTCGAAAGCGCTGAGCTATAGCAAAGGAATATGCTCTTTTCACTAAGTCTTTGCCGGCAAAACCGCAAACCAGGGCCAAAAGAGTGCTTTCAGGTTGATGAAAGTTTGTCAGCAGGCGATCCACCACCAAAAACTCTGAGCCCTCTTGCAGCAAGATGCGAGTCAAACCCGAAAGTTCGCCGCCGCGTGCAGCACTCTCGATGGCTCTCACTGCCGTGGTGCCCAAGGCCCAAACATGATGCCCTTGTTTTTTTGCGTCCTGCAATTTCTGCCAATCTTCGCGATGAATTTCAAAATACTCTTCATGCATCAAATGCTGATCCAGATCCTCAACGGCCACCGGCAAAAAAGTTCCAAGGCCCACATGCAAAGTGACTTCGAGCACATGCACGCCTTTTTGCTTTAGACCCGCGATGTCCTTTTCAGAAAAGTGCAGACTCGCAGTTGGAGCCGCAAAGCTCCCCTCTTTTTTGGCCCAAGCTGTTTGATACCACGACTCATCCGCCGTGCTATTGTGCCGAGCGCCCCTGGCTTTTTGAATATAAGGAGGCAGTGGCAGCTCGGCGTTTTGGGCAAAGTAGTCCTCGCTCACTTCTTGATCAAGCTCGATCAATTGCGGCCGACCTTTTTGCACAAGGGTCATCGAACGCCCTTGCGGAAGAGCGATCACTGCACCCACAGCAAATTTTTTCGAGGGAAAGAGAACTTCCCAGCGCTTCGGCCCCTTAGCACCGAGAAAAAGAATTTCAAGCTCCGAGCCGTCAGACAAAGCCGCAAAAACCCGGCGCTTGAGGACGCGAGTATTGTTGATCACAAACACATCACCAGCCGGAATTTTTTCGAGAATCTGCTGAAGCGAGCTTTCGCTGATCTCGCCATTTTCAACGAGCATCACGCGCGAAGGTTTTTGTGGCTCTGTGGCCACCAGGCTTTCGGGATATTCAAACTGCAATTCAGATAATTTCATCAAACGCTTATGTCTCATGAATTGCTCAAGAAATAAAGCGCGAGAAGAGGGCTAAATAAGCGGGAGCTTTCGCTCCACCAAAAAAAGAAGGCGGAGCTTTCGCTCCGCCTTTGACACCACCGCGGGGAACCACCAAACCCGGACAGCATCTATAATATTATTTTAAAGAACTCACTCCTACTCACCCCTCAGCTGGGCCGCAAAAAAGTCACCAGTGAAGCCACGACCACTCCGGCATAGAGTCCACAGAACCACAGAATCGGTAAAAGTTCGGCTGTCATAACTGTCCTCCCTGAAGTGATAGCGACCATTTTATAGGGAACATTAAGGGCTCCATCCTAGTGCCCCTGGGTTTAACCCCTCCCGGATCCCATCGGAGCATCATGCCCCTTGTGAATATGACTAAAGAACAAGCACCACGGGTTAACAAATTCTCATTTTGTTTAAAAAAATCTGGCACCAAAAGGTCCAGTCTAGCTCGCTTTGACGGTACTGCTTAACGCGCTGAGCTTGTGGCTTTGGAGGGAGCCATTATTGACTTTGGCAGCGAATCCGGTTTTATTTGAAGGCCTTGAGATTCTATTCGAGTTGGCGCGAGTGGTGGAATTGGTAGACACGTACGTTTGAGGGGCGTATGCGCAAGCGTGGGGGTTCAAGTCCCCCCTCGCGCACCAAGTTCGAATAGATCCTCTAGTTTTGATTTCAGACAATATCGCAAATGGCTTTTTCAAATCATATCTGACATTTAGCCCATTTACAGAAAAGTTCCATAGAACACTCTTGAGCAACACGCCTCGATCAGAGGCTTGATTGTTTTGATATTTTCGTACAACGAGCAAGGATTCGTTTTTAACCAATCCTTGCTCTCGATTGATTAAATCTATTTTTATTCGTAATTTTGAAGTCTGACTTTTGAAACCTCAAGCTCCTTCAAAATTTCATACTTTTTCTTTTTTGAAGAAAATAGTCTTTCTGTCGCATTGACTAAATCAGGAGAATTTTTAACACCCCTTTTATACTCAGAAAGGGTCAGATCAAAATATTTCTTAAGGCTCACAAGCTTTTTTTCATTAATCTGAAAGAGCGCACTGAGTTCAGATTTTCTCTCTTTCAAAATTTCCAAATCTGAGCCTATATCGCTCTTTTTTTGTAACTGTGCTTTCTCAAACGCGAACGCGGATGATAAGGCTGATTTGTTGCGATAGTATGTTTCAAAACCTGAGAATAACGGAATTGTTAATAGAAGAGAGTATTTCGATTCATTGAACTTTGTTGGCACTTCTTCTGAGGGGGTCAATCTTCCAAAGCCGTAAGTAAAATCCACTGACGGCAAAAACTCTGATCTAGCCTCACTTTTTTCAAAGTTCGCGCGGGCGAGAGCTAGTTCTGTTTTTCTATACTCCAAGGTCCTTTGAATATTGGTCTGATCTGATGTTTTTGTAAGTTGATCACTATTGCTAAAATCAATTTCTTCTAAGGTTTCGTCGCTAAGGTTATCACCAAATAGTTTAATAAGCTTTTGATGAGCCTCATGATGCTGCTGATATGCTTGCTTTTGTTCAATTTGAATTTCATTTTCACGCAATTCGAACTCTAAATTGTCGACAGCGCTTGTCAGGCCAGCTGCTACTTTTTTTGCGGCCATTTGTTTTTGGACTAAAGTTACCTTGTATTCTTCATCAATGATTTTTTGAAGCTTATGCAAAGCAACTATACTGCTAACAACTTCCGTCAATTCCAACCTTAGTTGCTTTTTTTTTGATTCGAAATCAATTTTTGAAATTTGATAATCAATATCTCTTTGCCCTGCCAGAGATTGATCTTTAAAGCCTCTAAATAAATTGAGCTTTCCCTCGAGATAGCCAACAGAGCCTTTTTCTATTGTCGCGAATTCATCCGTTTTATTCTGACCCCAACCACCAACGGCGTTGAGAGTTGGATAGAAAGATGCACTTGATAGACCACTTAGAGCTTTTTTTGATTCAACAACCTGCTGCAAGGCCGATAGCTCTTGATTCTTTTGATAAAGCTTTTGCAAGAGCTCATCTACGCCTTGCAGCGCCAACGCGCTTGGCACTGCAAATACAGTTGTCAGCAAAAATGAAAGGCTAAAAACACCAAGTTTCATAAACGGCTCTCCTGGAGACTATTTCTCAACTTGAAATTTAAACGTGCTTTTTTTGTCTTTAACATCCGCATCGACAGTCATTTCGACTCTGTATGCGCTCTTGAAATCAACTTGAGTAACAAAAGCTCCGTCTTTATATTCCAACTTGACTGATTCAGGCTTTCCTTTGGGTAGTTTGGTATGAGCTAAAATTTTGATATCGGAATTTGCAAGCTCTTTGCCGTCATGCCTCATTGGATATAATTTTACTTCTGATCCAGAAACCACATACTCAAGATTAATTTCCTTTCCAGCTTTAACAACCCCACCGTGATTAGCTTTAAATGACCCAGGGGCATCATCATGACCTTCATGTGCAAACACTCTCAATGAGCAAACTAGTGCTGAAAATAAAATAATCTTTTTAATCACGCTGTTCTCCTTCAAAAATTGTTTCTTTATCCATTCGACTAACGCTTTTCTCCGCTGATTTTTTACCAAAATGATAAAATACTGTCGGAGTTACAAACATATCCAAAAGGGTCGAACTGATAAGTCCGCCAACAATGACCACGGCAACAGGATGTAAAATCTCTTTTCCTGGTGCACCTCCAGCAAACGCGAGCGGAATTAATCCCAAAATAGCTGTGAGAGCCGTCATCAACACGGGCACCAATCTCTCAAGAGATCCACGAATCACCATCTGCTCGCCAAATTTTTCGTGCTCATGCTTCATCAGATGCAAATAATGAGAAATCATCATGATGCCGTTTCTTGAAGAAATTCCGCACAAAGTAACGAAAGCCACAAGGCTTGCTATAGAAATTGTATTATCAGTCAGGTAAATACCTATAACTCCGCCAATGAAGGCCATCGGAATGTTCAGCATGACTTGAATTGCGATAAACTTGGATTTGAAATGCATATATAGAACGATAAAAATGCCTAAAACTGCAAGAATTGCCAAAAATGTCATTAATTTTGCGGCCTGCTGCTGACTCTCAAATTGTCCCCCGTAAAAGACAAAGTATCCTTCAGGCATTTTAACTTTTTCACCAATCTTTGCTTGAATCTCTCGGACCAAACCATCGAGATCACGTCCTGAGGAGTTCGCAAGAACAACTATACGTCTTTGTGCATTTTCACGATTCACAATATTAGGGCCGGTTGATTCAAAAACATCGGCAACTTTTTCAACCGTAATTTTCGTGCCATCGGCTAAAGTTTTGATAGGTGTTTTTTTAATGAGCTCTAGATCAGATCTTGATTTTTCATCAAACCGCATCAGCACATCAATATTCTTTTGTCCTTCTAAAATTTGACCGACAACAGCTCCCTGCAAAGCTTTTTCCAGAAGCTGTGCCAAATCACCGACAACAATGCCATACTTGGCGGCTTCTTCTCGTAAGAGCTGAATCTTAACTTGTGGAATAAGAACTTGCTGCTCGGTCTGCAAATCAACAAGACCCTCAGTGCCCTCAATGGCTTTTTTAATTTCAGCGCCCTTTGCTCGCAAGATAGCTAAGTCGGAGCCAAAAACCTTAATCGCAATTTGCGCGCGGACCCCAGATAGCAAATGATCTAAGCGATGTGAAATGGGCTGGCCAAGATTTATAAAAACGCCCTCAATTGTTGATAAATTATTTCTGATCTCACTTAAAACGACTGCGCGAGATCGCCCTCCGTCTTTAAAGTCGACATCTATTTCTGATGAGTGAACTCCCTCGGCGTGTTCGTCTTGTTCGGCACGCCCTGTTCTGCGAGAAACTGATTTGACCTCGGGCGATTTCAGGATAAGAGCCTCAGCAATATGGCCTAGTTTATTTGATTCCTCCAAAGAAATCCCAGGCTGAGCCATCATAGATATAGTTGCAGTGCCTTCATTAAATTTAGGTAAAAAATCACGCCCCATATTAAACGACAGTCCCAACACGCAGAGAAACAATGCAAGAGTCACTCCAATAATGCCTTTAGGGTGCTTTAGCGATTTGTGTAAAATTTGGGTTTCAATTTTTTTAAGCGCCAAAACCAAAGCGCCATCATGATGGTCTAGAAGTTTACTGTTAGTTAGAAAATAAGAGCAAAGAACAGGAGTTACTGTCAGTGACACCGCCATCGAGGCAAGAAGTGATATGATGTAAGCAAGGCCGAGAGGAATGAAGAGCTTTCCTTCAATCCCGCCCATACTAAAGAGTGGCAAGAAAACTAAGCATACAATAATAGTCGCAATAACAATCGAATTTCGAACTTCACTTGAGGCCTTATAGACAACCAAAAGAATATTTCTAGGTTTTACTAAACTCTTATTCTCTTTTAAGCGCCGAAAGACATTCTCAACATCAACGATGGCATCGTCAACAAGCTCGCCAATCGCAATGGCCAACCCACCCAATGTCATTGTGTTGACAGACAGACCAAATATTTTAAAGACAATCGCTGACAAGACAAATGACAGCGGAATAGCCGTGATCGTAATAATTGTTGTTCTGAAATTGAGTAAAAACAAAAAGAGCACAATAAAAACTAAAATCACTCCATCACGGAGAGCTTCTTCGACGTTTGCAATTGAAGTTTCGATAAAATTTGCTTGCTTGAACAAATTAGGATTGATCTCGATATGACTTGGAAGTGTTTTTTCAAGCTCTTTCAGTGCTTGCTCTATTTCGCGGGTAAGTTCAATAGTACTAGCTCCAGGCTGCTTTTGAATGCTCATGATAACACCGGGGCTTGCGTTGACGCTAGCATCACCACGCATTGTTTGAGGAGCCTCGGTCACTTCAGCAACATCACGAACTAAAACAGGCTTCCCGAGATGCATACCAACAACAGAATTTAGAATTTCTTCGCGATTACGAATGGCACCAAGAACTCGAATAAGGGATTCATTTTCTTCAATATTGATGAATCCACCCGTTGAGTTCAAACTGATTTCTGACAAGTTGTGTTCGATATCCTCAATCGACATTTGCAATTTTTGAATTTTTACAGCCGACAGCAAAATTTGAAATTGGCGAACTCCTCCGCCAATGGATGTGACTTGTGCAACGCCTGGGATACTTAAAAGTCTAGGGCGCACTGTCCAATCAGCCACCGTTCTAAGATTCATTGGGTTGGCGCTAACATCCTTTGAAGTGAGGCCAATCAGCTGAATCTCTCCCATGATTGAAGAAATAGGTCCCATAATTGGGGTAATATTCTTGGGCAATTTTTCTTTAGCGAGAGTTAACTTTTCTTGAACAAGTTGGCGATTTCTAAAAATGTCTGTCCCCCAAGAGAACTCAACATAGACAATGCTCAATCCAACCCCAGAACTTGAGCGAACGCGCTCAACCCCAGGAAGCCCATTGAGTGAAGTCTCTAGCGGAAAGGTCACCAGAGTTTCGACCTCTTCGGGAGCAAGGCCTGAGGCCTCTGTCATAATTGTAACTGTAGGCCTGTTTAAATCTGGAAAAACATCGACAGGCAAGTGAGCAGCAATCCAGCCCCCATACGCCAAAAAAAATGCAGCGATCGAAATGACTAGCAATCGATGCGAAAGTGAAAATTTGATTATTCGATCGAGCATGATTTCTCCGAAGCTAGTACAAAAACTATTTTGAGACAGTTACAGACAGCGGGAGAAGCTTCAGCTCGCCACGATCAATGAGCTGAACCCAAACTCGATAATCACCTTCTGTCGGAAACGTTGCATGTATCATTCCTGCATTGGGGGTATCACCGGCCATAGGGTGAACATGAATAAGCTCATCTCCTTTCGGCGATACTGCAATCAGATGGGCCATCGCTCCAAGGTAAGGACTAAGCTGAACCTTTTGCCCATCCTCCCGAGTCACTTCGAAAGTGAGCATAGCCAATCTCCCTGCCTTAAGCTTGCCTTTGTCTAGCACTATCGTAGTAGATCTGTCTGTCGCTTTTCTATTGTCACCTGATGAAACAACTGGAAGCTCCGGTTTTCCGCTTACGACTTTAGCCCTAGTTGAACTTGAAAACTCTGTTCCGTCCAGAAGTTGTCCTTGAGCCCAAACAAAGTAGTTGCCGTTGGTGTTAAGATTTAATTCAACAGACCATGTTTTTCCGTCAAATACCGGGTGAACATGGGCAAATGCATTTTTTGATGTATCATAAGCAATCAAATGCAAGATTTTAGTATTTGATTCTACTAAACCCTTATCACTTAGAGATTTTTTTGTGTGATCATCAAAAAGCTGAAAGGTGTACTGAAATGAACCCGCATTGTAAGACCCTTGAAATTCAGGCTTAACTGAAACTCGGCTCTCTTCGCCTGGATGAGCCCAAGAAAAAGACGTGATCATAAGTAAACCGAAGAATATTTTTTTCATTTTTAACCCCTTTATCTAAAGTATACCCCCATAGGGTATTTAATGGTTAGCATCTTGGCAACGCGTCAGGCAATGACCTCATATATAAAGAAAACTTGAACCTTTTCTTAAATGGCTGAACTATTGACTCGAATCACAACCAAGTATTACTGCTAAAGCCTTGTTAAGGAGGCATAATTGTCGCCCGCAAAGTTGAAAAGTAGAAAAAATAAAAAAAAGACTCAGCATACAACAACAAGTCCTCACGATCATAGTGCCGAGCTAAAAAGACTAAGCCGAATAAAAGGACAAGTCGAAGGCGTTGAACGAATGATTCTAGACAAAAGATATTGCCCAGAAATTGTGAATCAAATCAAAGCGATTCGCTCTGCCTTAAAAAGCCTCGAAGCAAATGTGATTGAAGGTCATATGCGCAACTGCGTAAAGCAAGCAATCACAAGCAGAGATCCAGCCACTGTCCAAGAAAAGCTGGATGAAATTGTCGCTCTGATGAAGGGAACTGGCATTTAGTATTCTTCGCAATTAAAAATCAATAAATCTCAAAGCAGATTGCAATGCCAAACAAAATAAATAATCCGCTGGCTATACGATGAACCAAAACCATCGGGACTCGATCTGTAAACTTATGACCGAAAAACACTGCAAGCCCATCAGCACAAAGCATTCCTAAAGTCGTACCCAGAGTTACCATGAGAGGAGCCGCATACTTTGCACCAAGAGCCACCGTTGCCAATTGTGTTTTATCACCCATCTCCGCAAAAAAGAAGGCAACCGTTGTCGTCAAAAATGGACCCCAATGATGTTTGTCTTTAAATCCCTCATCCTTGTCTGGGATTAACATCCATAAACCAAAACCAATGAAAGTAGCGGCAAGTGTCCATTTAAGAATATCCGCCGAAAAATAATGAGTGACGTACGCACCGACATAACTAGCAAGCGCATGATTTAGAATTGTTGCCACCAAAATTCCAAACATTATAGGAACAGGCTTTCGGAATCTAGCAGCTAGAACCAATGCAAGCAGCTGGGTTTTGTCTCCCATTTCACTCACAAATACTAAAAGAAATGAATTGATTATTGCTTCCATGAACACCTCACTTGTTATGACCATGAGGTCAGGAGTCTTGTCCCGCTTAGAACCCTTACAAATTACAGTTATATTGCTTGCGTTGTCGATTGGAAAATTCGGAGCTGGGCTTTTAAGCGTGTAGGCCAAGAGTTCTATAACTCAAAGCTCGCAAATCTCTGATAAAGTTAATGCCCGCGATAGCCGAAGTCTATGCTCAGGAGAACAATAAAAAGAAATTCGTTCATGACTTTGTTGCAGCTTGGAGTAAAGATGATGGATCTAGATCGATTCGATATTGCTTAGGTTTTTAGTTTTTTATTTTTTTTAATGAGGAGCACCCAAAACCTTGATCCTGCTTACAGCTCTTTTTTATGTTCTTTGGTTTGCCTGCGTTTATGCAAGCAAACATGATCTAGGTTTATGGGTGTATTCTTTTTCGCTTCTTGCCGCTTGGGGCCTCCACAAAGAGTTTAAACTTTATCCGATTTCTTGGTGGAAGCTTTTATTTTTGGCTTTGACTGGTGTTACCTTTGACAGTCTCGCCCTTAAATTCGGGTGGATCGTGCTTGCCGCTGGTGCAACCCAATTTGCTCCTCATTGGCTGATCGCGCTTTGGATTGTCTTTGCATTGGCATTGCCACTCTATTTGCCGTGGTTTCAAAACCGTCTGTGGATGACGAGTATTTTGGGCGCAGTGACAGGCCCGCTGAGTTATGCGGGCGGAAAAAAACTGGATGTCTTATCTTTTGGCAATAATACCGCGATTTTTTACTACGCTTTGTTTTGGGGTGCTTATTTCCCGCTGAGCTTGTGGTGGATTCGACCGCGGCAAGATCTTGCGCCCACAACTAAATCTTTAGCGCCAACTGAGTCCCCTGCAGAATTGCCTTCTTAGCATCCAGCTCAGAGGCCTCAAAAGCACCGCCAATGATATGAAAATTTTGTTCGAGCTTTGCAAGCTCATCAGCCATCGACGAAGTAGTAACCTGCCCAGCACAGATCACGACATGGTCGACTGCAAGCACTCGTGATTTTTCATTCACCAAAATATGAAGGCCTTGCTCGTCCCATTTTTGATAGGTCACTGAATCATACATCTCAACTCCAGAGTCTTGAAGCTCGGCCCGGTGAATCCAGCCTGTGGTCTTTCCTAGATTTGCACCGAGCTTTCCGGATTTTCTTTGCAGCATAAAAATTTGTCGCTGTGGCGGCACGATTTTTTTGGCCTGCAAACTGCCCGCCACATTTTCATTTTGACTGACTCCCCAACGCTGCAAAAAATCAGACGTTGAGTTTGCGGCATACGAGCCCTTGCTTGCATGCAAAAGATAAATTGCCACATCAAAGCCAATTCCTCCAGCTCCGATGATGGCCACCCGAGGGCCCACTTCTATTTTTTGCGAGAGCACATCCGCGTAGCTCACCACTCGCTCGCTATCAAAGCCTGGAAGGGTTAATTTTCGTGGCAAAGCTCCAGTGGCAACAATCACCTCGTCAAAGTTTTTCTGCTGAAGCTCTATGGCTGTCACTCGCTTGTTTAATTCAAGATGGATTTTCTTTAGGCCCAATTGTTTTTTAAAATATCTGAGGCTTTCAAAAAACTCTTCTTTGCCGGGGATTTTTTTTGCAAAATTAAATTGTCCGCCGATCTCGGCCTGAGCTTCAAACACCGTGACTTGATGGCCTCGTTCAGCGGCTGTGATGGCAAATGCAAGTCCCGAGGGGCCCGCTCCGACCACGGCAATTTTTTTTATGACTTTAGTTTGCACTATTGGCATTTCAGTTTCATAGCAGGCCCTTGGGTTGACCAAACAGGTGGCGCGCTGGTTTTTAAAAATCAAATCTAAGCAACCCTGATTGCAGGCAATGCAGGTGTTGATCTCGTCAGCCCTGCCGCTTTGAGCCTTATTAGCAAACTCGGCATCTGCAAGCCATGGTCTTGCCATCGAAATCAGATCGGCCCAGCCTTGCTGCAAAATTTCTTCAGCCAGTTCCGGAGTATTGATTCGATTCACAACCACCACGGGCACTTGCACAGATTGTTTTAATTTTTGTGTCACCCACGAAAATGCGCCTCGCGGTACCGAAGTCGCAATGGTTGGAACTCTGGCCTCATGCCAGCCGATGCCTGTATTAAATATGCTGACACCCTCTACCTGAAGTTCTTTTGCAAGCTGCAGAGATTCATCGATGGTGCTTCCTTGGGTGACCAAGTCCAGCATCGAAATACGATACATGATAATAAAATCGGGACCCACACGCTCGCGCATTTGGCGAATGATCTCAATCGGAAATCGTCTACGCTTTTCAACGGATCCACCCCAGCGGTCTTTACGGCGGTTGGTTTTTTCTGCTAAAAATTGATTGATCAAATAGCCTTCAGAGCCCATGACTTCGACACCGTCATATCCGGCCTGCTTTGCAAGCTCAGCACAACGAACAAAATCTTTGATAGTTGAAAAAATCCGTTTTTCAGACAGGGCCCACGGACGAAATTTTGATATCGGAGCCTTGATCGCGCTCGGCGCTACGGCCAAAGGATGATACGAGTATCTTCCTGCGTGCAGAATCTGCAATATTATTTTAGCCCCCGCTTGGTGCACTCGAGTTGTCATGTTCTTATGTTTTTGAACTTCGGCAGCACTCGTTAGCTTTCCAGAAAATGGCACCAACCATCCCGTCCGATTCGGAGCAAAGCCGCCCGTAACGATCAAGCCCACTCCACCGCGAGCTCTTTCTTCGTAAAAATGTGTGAGCTTTTCTAGGTTGCCTTCTTCGAGCCCTGTGTGCATCGAGCCCATGATCAGGCGGTTTCTGAGTTCCACCGAACCCACTTTTAAAGGCGAAAAAAGTTGAGAAAATTGGCCACCCATAAACTCTCCCATTTCAATATAGACTAGAGCGATGCCTCAAAAAATCTCTGTGATCGTCTCACTCTGAGATGGTTTTGTGAAGAGCGTTTAGCCGTTTGCCGGACTCGGCAAAATTTTGCTAGAATAAAACCCATGAGTGCAAAAGCCCACTTCAAATATCCGGCCAAACCCAGTTCAGTGAAGGCTGAGGACTGGAACGAGCTCAAGCGAGGTCATGAATCTATTAACGAGCCTGCCTCGGAGGCACCCGTCGAGAACCCTTTAGAAGCAGTCACTGACAAATCCGAAACCACAACCAGCGATAGCGGCAGTCTGACCGATTTTATTAAACGCTTTATGGTCGAGCGACAAAAGAAGCTCAATCCTGAGGACAGCAAACGTCATATCGCTATTTCAGCCTACCAAAAAAATAAAAAATCAGCCTGATCATTTGAATTTGTTTGCCGATTCCATCTATTATACAGAAATGAAAGATTCACTTTTTCTCAGCAATATCCTGATGCGCTTCTTTGCGGCCTTTAAAATACCACTTTTGGGATGGGTGCACCCCCGACTGATTGTAATGACTTCCGAGACGACGCGACTCGCAATCCCCTTGAACAGAAGGACTAAAAATCACTTAGGAGTCATGTACTTTGGAGCTCTTGCCATGGGAGCTGAAGCCGCTGTCGCCATCAAGGCGATTAAAGCCATCCAACAAAGCAAACAAAAGGTCGATTTTATCTTCAAAGACTTTCAAGCTGACTTTCTAAAAAGAGCCGAAGGAGATGTACATTTTATTTGCGATCAAGGCCTGAGTGTCGAAGCGCTTGTTGCAAAATGTTTATCCAGCGGTCAGCGCGAAACTCAAACCTTTGAATCCTACGCCCTCGTGCCATCAAAATCAGAGACTGAGAAAGTCGCTCAGTTTAAAATAAGTCTCTCCGTGAAAAGAAGAATCTAAGTCCAGACCAAGGTCGAAAATTTATTTTTCTTTAAAAAATGCCGATATTACGTCATGAGCGCGGCACACAAAAAGGACGACAAAAATAAGTCGTTTTTCATTCAAATACGAAGTCAAAGTGAAAAGAAAAGAATTCTTGAGGCCCTTGTGGCATCGGCAAATCCGCTGATAATTAAAGCTTCGGATGAGATATCGATCCATGCAGTTGCTAGAACATTTACTGAAGACAGTATGATCGCTTGTCAGTACCATCTTCTTTCGCCGACCCTGCAAGAAGATACAAAGCTTTCAGCACAAACATACATCGTTAACTTCAGTGTCAATAAAGAAGAGTATTTTTTTCAATCCCATGCAGCCCCGATCAAAGAAGGTTTCTTATTGGCCACTCAGACGGACCTGTTTCATTTGCAACGACGAAAATCGATAAGACTAAGCTTACCACTTCAAATGGGCGCTCAAGTTAAGATCCTGCAACTTAATTCTAAGCCTTATTTTTGCGAGGGCCTGATTATTGATTTTTCAACAGGTGGACTGAAAATTACTCTCAAGGCCTTGAATTCAAAAATAGCACTGAATGACCAACTAATACTTTCAATTGGACTTGGAAAAAGGATTCCATTCTCAGTAGAAGCCCTCATAAAGTATTCGGCAATCCAGGGCGAGTATCAGACTTGCGGAATTGAATTTATCAATAAAACATCATTGCTTGAAAATAAACTGCACGCCCTACAGTTAGATATGCAGTCTGAAATATTTAGACGATGGACTAAAAATCCTAGCGAGTGACCTCAGGCAACATAAAGCAAAAGACAAATAAACTGAGACAAGCTTCCACCCAGAACAAACAAATGCCAAATTCCATGTGCGTGCTTCATTTTATCATCGATGACATAAAAAACAACGCCACCTGTATATAAAATTCCACCAGCAGCCAGCCAAACGACACCGCTTCTTGGGAGTGACTCTACCAGCGGACCCATCGCAACAACAATGAGCCAACCCATCAACAAGTAAATAATCAAAGAGAGTTTGCGAGTCTTTTTACCAATCATTAATTCCTGACAGATCCCCAAAATAGCTAAGCCCCACACCACACCAAAAATTGACCAACGCCAAACTCCCTGCAACACCAAAAGCGTGAAAGGCGTGTAGCTACCAGCGATCATTAAATAAATCGAAAGATGATCTAACCTTTGAAAAAAACTTTTGAGTGGCTCTTTAAGACTATGATACAGGGTCGAAACCGTATAGAGCGTGACCATCGCAAGACCGTAAATACTAAATCCAACAATTCTCCAGAGATCACCTTTAAGGATTGAGATCGTCAAAAGTATTGTCACTCCTATTAAGGCAAAAACAACACCAAACAAATGCGATATACTATTAAATCTTTCGCCCTTGTACATAAAATCTCCTATTGCCCAAAGACTATGATAACCAGCAAAGCACTGGCAACACAAAGCTCACGGCTAAAAAATCAAAATTGACCTCACTGAATATGCACCTTAGGCTTTATAAATCTTAAAGGAGGACTATGAGCCATAAAATACTAGGGCTGTTTTTGACCCTAAGCCTTACCCTAGCTTCGGTTCCTAGCTATGCCTGGCTCCACTTAGAACCCTTGATTGGGTATAATAAAGGCCAAGAGCAAAGCACCACTGCGCAAGGTATTGGCCTCGGTGTAAAGGTGGGAATAGACTATCATAATTTTTTTATCGTCGAAGATATTGACTACAGCGATCTTCAGCAAGGCACCCAGTCCTCAGTAAAATACACCAACACAGGCCTGTCGTTTGGCGGGGACTTTCAACGTGTGCGCGTCTGGTACGGAATGATCATGAGCGCTCAACAGAGCTACCCTTCTGGCACCGCTACAAGTACCAGCAAAGGGACAGGAACAAAATTTGGCATTGGAACAGATCTTGGCAGTAAGCTAAATCTCAATCTAGAACTTCGAAGCATTAACTATACAAGCAATGATCCTGGCACCGGAGTCTCTGCAGCGATCACTGAAGTTGGTACATTTGGCTTTCTAAGTCTTAGCTGGATACTTTAACTATAGACGATCGACTTATTCGTCGTCCATTTCTTCATCGTCGACAGTTCCAAGATTGTACTTTTCTACTCGGTACCGCATCGATCTGAAAGTAATATGCAAAAGCTTCGAGGCTTTCTTTTTAACACCGCCAGCTGCATGGATTGCTTTTACCAACAACTCTTTTTCAATTTGACCCATCACCTTATCTAAATCGATTCCCTCTTGGCCGATCTCGATCTCGTGACTAGAAGCCATTTTTCTTCCGCTCGGTGTATTCACAAAAGGAGGTAGAGATTCGGGTAAAATCATCGAGCCTCCCTCAAGAGCCACCGTGCGCTCAATCACGTTCTCAAGTTCTCGAACGTTACCAGGGTAATCATACTTTTTAAGCATTTCCATTGCTTCAACACTGATTCCGCCAATGGTTTTTGTCAGACGATCATTATATTTTTTCAAAAAATGATTCGCGAGCAAAGGGATATCATCTTTTCTATCGCGCAAAGCTGGCGTATGAATATTGATGACATTCAATCGATAAAATAGATCCTGCCTAAAAGCACCGGTTTTTACCATCTCCTCAAGATCACGATTTGTTGCCGCGATAATGCGGACTTCAACTTTGATATCATCGGTGGCACCCACACGGCGAATCACTCGTTCTTGAATGGCTCTCAAAAGCTTGACCTGAATTGTCAGTGGCAATTCTCCGACTTCATCCAAAAAAAGAGTTCCACTGTCAGCCACTTCAAAAAGACCTACTTTATCAGCTACGGCTCCTGTGAATGAGCCTTTCTTATGCCCAAACATTTCAGATTCCATCAAGTTTTCAGGAATCGCACCACAGTTGATTGTTACAAAAGCTTTGTCTTTAAGAGGGCCGTTGTAATGAATCGCCTTAGCAACAACCTCTTTACCCGTTCCACTTTCACCCGTGATCAAAACGTTAGTTGGCCCCTGGGAAACTCTCTTTACTAAATCGTAAATTTTATGCATGGGGTCCGAGTTGCCCACAAGACTTTGAAAGGAGTATTCTTTAGTTAGCTCTTTTTTTAGGGTTCTATTTTCAACTTCTAGATTTTTTGATCTCAAGGCATTTTGAATATTTAAACGAACTTCATCGATCTTAAATGGCTTAGTAAGGTAATCATAGGCCCCCATTTTCATGGCATCAACAGCTGTCTCAGTTGTTCCAAAAGCCGTGATCATCATGAAAACAAGATCTGGGTAACTGTCTTTGACATGCTTTAAAAGTTCGATGCCAGTCATATTTGGCATTTGCAAATCTGAGATCACCATGTCGAACGATTTTTTGGTTAATATTTCCTTGGCCTTTGCGCCATCTTCAGCGCAAGTGACTTCGTAGCCATCTTTCTTCAACATTATTTCGAGAAATTCGCGGATAGACTCTTCATCATCAACAACTAAAATTCGTGGCTTCATTGGCTTCTCCCTGACTCTCTCTATCATTGATTTACAGAGAGCAATTCGCAAATGTTTTCGCTACAAGGGCCAGTTTCAAAATTTGTACGAATTATTTTTTAAGCTTGAAACTCGATAGTGAATTGAGTTCCTCGACCCTCAGAGCTCTCAACATTGATATGCGCTCCATGGGTCTCTAAAATCTTGTGCGTGATCGCAAGACCAAGACCAGTCCCTTTGGGTTTTGTCGTCATAAACGGCTCAAAAATTCTCAATCGCACGGCCTCGCTCATTCCACTTCCGTTGTCTTTAAAAAGCAACTTGCGGCGACCTTCGTCTAGTGAAAGACCAACCTCAAAAGTAGGGTTTTCTGTTTTTGCCATTGCTTGATAAGCATTGATAATAATATTCAAAAAAGCTTGCTTCAATTTATCGCGGTTGCCGCGAATCAAAACAGGAGCACTCAGTGAGTTTTTCAAAAGCCGCAAATTCAAAGGCTGTTGAACCTTAGCTTGATTTAAAACTTCATCAATCAAAGCACCAAGATCGACCGAATCCAGAAGCCTCTGATCTGGCTTAGCGTACTCTAAAAACTCTGAGATGAGATTGTTCAGACGATCAATCTCGCGAAGAATAATCTTCGTTAACTTGCGATCATCCTCATTGTTTGAAGTTTGACTCAAGAGCTCGATGCTGCCGCTAATGCCAGCCAAAGGATTTCTTATCTCATGAGCAATGCCTGCGGCCAGCTGACCAACGGCAGCCAACTTTTCGCTCTGCCTGACTTGCGACTCAAGTCGTCTGATCTCCGTGAGATCTTCGAGCACATAGAGATAGGTCATTTCTAAGATTGAGTCCGATTGCTGACGCAATCTCGTTATCCGCAATCGTTTTTCTACGGCCAACATAGACTCGTCACTCTTAACTAGAATTTCTGTGGACTTCTGATTTTCCTTCTGAAAATTTATCTCTAAATCTGGCACTATCTCGCTCAAACGGCAACCGGAGATCAATTTTGAACCTAACATCTGCTCGGCACCTAAATTAAAGAGTAATACTTCATCTTTTTGACTTGTCGTTACCAGCCCTGAGGGAATAGTTTCAATTATTAACTCGTTCAGCTTACGAACTGTCTGAAGGTTTAATGTCTGAGATTCTAGCCGCTCTCCCAAAAAGCTAAATTGATCACTCAAATAGCCTGAAAGCCAAGCCACTACAAAAAACGCGATATTATTCAATACAACTAGAAAAAGAACACTCATTGTCTTCAGCTCTGGCCCGAGCAAAGAGACAAACGTGAAAGCAATCGAGCAAATCAAGGCTAGCAAAAACGCACCCTGCTTGCGCAATACAACTCCACTTAAAACAATAATGACTAAAAAAAGAAACAAAAATAAAGACTGATTCAAATCACTCTTGACCGTAAGCACAGTGACAAGAATGACATCAAATATAAAAGAACAAAGAAGCCAAACTCTATTCTTAAAAAATTTTTCTAAAAAAAATAAATGTAAAAAGTGAAAAGTAATGCCAAAAAAAACAGTCGAGTAAAAAACCTGCAGCAGCCCCCAATTAACAAAGCCTTCTTGAAGAAGCTCTACCATGAGAGCTAAAATTAAAACTAAAAAGTAACAAAAAATCCGAGCCGACTGAACCAGAAGACGTTCTTGCGGAAACCTCTCAAAAGCGTCCGATCCCGCTACCGCCGGCAACAATCTATTTAACTCCATTGGCCATATCAAAAATTGGAAGATACATCGCGATAACTAAAAATGCGATAATCACTCCCAAAAACATCATCATCAATGGCTCAATCAATGATGTCATCGACTTCACCGCATTCTCTACGTCGTCTTCATAAAAGTCGGCAATCTTTGCGAGCATGCCGTCAAGATTACCTGACTGCTCACCAATTGTGATCATTTGAACAACCATGTCAGGGATTGCCTTTTCACGCGCCAACGGAACAGCAATCGGCTTTCCTTGGCTGACATTTTCTTTACATCGCTCAAGAGCTTCTTCGATCACGCAGTTGCCAGCTGTTTTCGATGCAATGTCGAGAGCCTGAATAACACCAACCCCAGAAGACAACAACGTCGACAAGGTTCTTGTCATTTTTGCCACTGATGATTTTTGAATCAAATCACCAAACACCGGAGCATGAATCAATGTTCTATCAAGAATTTTCTTCCCGTCAGGCGTGTTAGACCACTGCTTAATGCCAATTGGAATTCCAACGACACCAGCAAGCACTATGTACCATTTCTTAAGTACGAACGATGACATGTTAACAACGAGCTGAGTGACGGCTGGGAGTTCTCGCCCTGCAGAAGCAAATATGGCCTGAAACTTAGGGATAACAAATAATAAAATTCCCAAGATAACAACACTAGCCACAAAAAGAATCACAGCAGGATACGAGAGAGCACCCTTCACCTGTTTTTTTATCTTTTCTGATTTTTCTAGATAAATGGCCAAGCGATTTAAAATTCCCTCAAGAATACCGGCCTCTTCACCGGCCTTGATCATATTTATGTAAAACTTATCAAACACCAATGGGCTTAAAGCCATCCCCTCGCTCAAGGATTTTCCATTTTCGATAGCAGTACGAACACCGATTGTTGCAAGCTTCAACTGTGGGTTTCGTTTTCCTTCAGAGAGCATCTTCAAGGCATCGTTGACGGCAATACCAGAATTGATCAACGTCGAAAACTGACGTGTAAAAATCTGCAACTCTTTCGAAGGCACTTGCCCGGCCATAAAAGAGTTCAGCGCGTCCATTCCGGCATCGGTCAAATCTTTCGGAGCGGCCTGAGCTTTAACCAAAGTCAAATTCTGGGTTTTTAACTTTATCGTAATATCTGTTTCGTCTCGACCTTCAATAAAGCCTGTTTGGACTGCACCCGTGCTGTTCTTGGCCTGAAATCTAAATTTTGCCACTAGAAACCAACCTTTCGTAAAAGATCGTCTAACTTTTCTGGGGCCGGACTCTCTTCAAAACCCTGCTTTAAATCAATTTTCCTTTTAAGAATTAATTGCAATAGCGCCTGATTCATTGTCCGGAGACCTTCGATCGTCCCACCCGACGACAGAGTGTCATCTGACTGAGGTTTGTCCATCCATTCATCGAGTTCCGCAATTTTTCCCTCACGGATCATTTTCCTAACAGGTTCAACAGCCGCGAGCAAATCAAACACAGGGACAAGGCCTTCGGCTCCCTGTGAACTTCCATTGAGAATTTTTATTCCCATCGCCCAATTCAAATATCTCGAGACTTTTTGCGCTAAGCCCGCTTCAGCAAAACTATCAAAGGCATCTACCAAATTATGCGCCTGCACCAAAAGCAAGACAGCCTTGCCTTTTTCGGCGAACTCTAGAGCTCGCTTTGATTCGGAGCTGCCTTCAAGGACTAAAATATCAACATATTCCGGTATGCAGTGACCACATCCATAAGTGACAACAGAACCAGAAGTCGCAACCATTTTTAAAGTTTCGCTCTTTTGCCAGTGAATGGATTTTTCCGTGTTCGCGTTCAATCCCTCGATGAGCGAAACTGCCGCCGACTCCAGATGCAATCGATTTTTACCGACCAAAACATGAAGTCCGCCGCCAGCGGCTAAACTTTTTTCTGTCCACTTCGGAAAACCCCAAAATGAATGGGTCGCAATAATCTCTGGAATCCAACTCAACGCGCCGACAAATCCTCTGGCTGTGACTTGAATAGAGCACGAAAATCTTTGCGTGCCGCTCAACCAAAAGCCTTCAAATTCGCTTGCTTTAAATAGTTGCTGCCGCTGCTCTTCATCCAGCAGCCCCACCAAAAATTGACGAGTCTCTTGGGCCGTCAAAGTTTTTTCAGACAAAGGAATCCAAGAATTTTTTTTGCGCACCCGGGGGGTTGCATCAGGAGCAAGGAGCAATTCAAAAGCGCCTTGGCTTTCAGCCATTTTTATCAAATTTAATAAACTCATTCGACGTCCCTCATTGAAGTTTGGATCACATCTTCGATTGTGGTCTCACCCCTTTTTAGCTTGAGAAGACCACTCCGACGCAAAGTCCTCATACCCTCTTGTCTTGCTAAAATTCGAAGGTCTTCCGCATTAGCCCCTTTTAAGATGGCTTCTTTGATCTTATCGGTCATCTTCATCAATTCAAAGATAGCTATGCGCCCTTTAATCCCTGTGTTGTTACAGATATTGCAGCCTCGCCCTTTCATGAGCTTATATTCGCCCACTTCGGCAGGATCGACACCTAGATCGATTAACATCTCAGGAACCACTTGAATTGGAACTTTGCAAGCCTCGCAATTGCGCCCAACAAGACGCTGAGCCACGATCAAATTCACGGTCGATGTCACGACGTAGGCAGGGACACCCATTTCCGTCAGACGAATAATAGTTTGAGGGGCATCATTCGTATGCAGAGTGCTCACAACCAAATGGCCCGTGCTGGCCGCTTTGGCAGCAATTTCGGCTGTTTCAAGATCTCGAATCTCACCAACCATGATCACATCAGGATCTTGTCGCAAAAAACTTTTCAACGCCGTCGTAAAAGTCAAATCGATATCAGGATTCATCTGCACTTGATTAATGCCATCCAAGTTGAACTCTACAGGGTCTTCAGCCGTTGAAATGTTTACGTCCGGTTTATTCAGTTCGGCGAGAGCCGAATAAATCGTAGTTGTCTTACCGCTGCCTGTAGGACCTGTAATGAGAAGTAATCCCTGAGGATGACTGATACCCTCTTTAAAAATATCGAGATCTTCTTTTTCAAGACCGAGCTTAGTCATGTCTAGCTGCAAATTTGATTTATCTAGTAAACGCATAACAATCTTTTCACCCCAGATTGTTGGCAGAACGCTCACACGAAAGTCCATGTCTTTGCCATTTTTTAATCTTACTTTGATACGACCATCTTGCGGTCTACGCCGCTCTGAGATATCGAGCTTTGCCATAATTTTAATCCGTGATGAAATCGCAGAACCCGAATCTGATGGTTGAGAGTTAACTTCCACCATATTTCCATCCATACGAAAGCGCACACGCAACCGCTTTTCATACGGCTCAAAGTGAATATCAGAAACTCTTTTCTTAACGGCCTCGGCCAACATAGCATTGACGAATTTAACAATTGGACTCCCACTATCGTTTTCATTCGCAATATCATCAATAGCGTCTTCAGCAATCTGAGGTGCAACATTTTCTCGGTCTTTCTCTTGCTCGCTAGCAACTTGCTGTAAAATGACTCCGACGTTGGCTGAATAATACTTATCGATAGCATTGAGAATTGCGAGTTCTGTTGCAACAACAGGTTGGATACGGCACTTCGTAATAAATCGAAGATCTTCTTTAACAAAAACGTCACTAGGATCAGCAAAAGCTACAACCAGAACGTTAGATCCAGCCTTTTGCACAGCGATTAAATCATTTTTGTCACAAACTGCTCTCGGAATCATCTGCACGACTTCGCGTTGCATTTGAAAATTGCTAAGATCAATTCCCGGCAACTGAAAATGCTTTTCAAGGACTTTCAAAAGTTGAACATCCTTCATCAGACCTTGACCTATAAGAATTTGAGACAATTTTTGCCCAGACTTTTTTTGTTCTTCCAGCGCTTTTGCGATTGCGGCAGGAGGAACCAGACCTGATTTGATAATAATTTCGCCGAGCTTATTTGGTGTCATAAGACTTAGTCTATATCTATATCTGATTAAATATGACTCAACCTAAGTCTAGTGTTGGTCCAGTGTTGGTCTAGTTTTAAGGAATTTAAACCATTCGCTAAGATAACCGTCGAGAGAAGGTAATGACGAAACCTTCAATTCTGCCAAAAGCAGATGATCACGAAGGCCTTCCAGGTGCCATGGTGCCACAGAATGAACACCGACACTTTCAGCCTCGGTAAGCAGTCGGCTTTCAATAGAGTCCAATTGGGTTTCAACAACGACTCCGCCCTTTTGCAAAAAATTGAGATAGATCAAATCTTGCAAGAATTCTATTCCCGACGACTCGCTCAAAGTATTAATCAAAATTGACCCGTTATTGGGTTGCAGAGTCAGCTCTTCTCCTAAAATAAATTCAATATTCACGCCGAAAAAGTGTCTCAAAAAAAACTGTCTGTGATTTTCATTCTGATCTAATTGCGAAACCGCCCAGACAATGCGCTTGAAACCAAGCTGAGCCAGCACAACCAAACTGGCCATTGCATGCCCGCCGTTGCCAGTGAGATAAGCGACCCTGTGCGTGTCTAACTTTTGTGCCTTTGCAACTAAAGATTCTCTCAGAGCCACAGACCAAAAATTTCGAAGCCACCATTTGTCTTTGAATCTTAGAATTGAATCACAAGATTGAAGCAATTCAATCTCGCTTGGCAAACTTGAGAACTGAGACAAAACCTCTTGCGAAGACTCATCGCCGACTACAACACAGTTAGCGTTCTTTTTTATCTCGGCCCAATCACTCGCAAAGGCCGTCACGCTCGAAGGTTGAAGTTGTGGCTCTGCAAAAAATTTTTGCTGAAGCCAAAAATCCCTACGCAATGACCATGTCTTTGATTCGGCAGAATAAATCACACCTTTAGCTAAGGAGCTCACGTGCTGAATCCTCCAGCGATAGCACGAGCCTGAGTGGCATCACGCTGAATCTGAGCCTTCAATTCATCTAAACTTGAAAACTTTTTTTCATCGCGCAAAAATTCTTTGAGCTCAATCTTGAGCTGCTCTCCATAAATCTCATTCGAAAAATCAAATATATGCGCTTCAATTTTTAAACTTAAGTCTCCGCTCACCGTTGGATTGACTCCGATATTAAGAACCGCAGTTCCTATTTTTTGTGTGAGTGAGCTTACTTCCCCCACATAAACACCTCGACGTAGCGGAAGCATTTGCTTCATTTCTGGAGGCAACTTTAAATTGGCGGTAGGAAAGCCGATTGTACGGCCTCTTGCAGCTCCCCTAACAACTTCACCTCTGACAAAATAAGCGCGCCCCAAAAATATTTCGGCCTGAGCCAATTCGCCTGCCATCAAATGGTTGCGAATCAATGTGCTTGAAACACTTTGCCCCTGAAGTTTCACGGGCTCTAGCACATGAAACTCAAACCCTTGCCGAGCACACAGTTCCCGAAGCAACTCTTGATTGCCTTTTCTCGCTTGACCAAAGTGAAAATCATGACCCACCCACAGCGCCTGAGCTCCTGGTGGACGCAAAATAAATTTTGCAAAAAAATCTTCAGGACTTGTCTTAGCAAATTCAGGAGTGAACTGAATCACCTCAATTTGATCTATCCCAAGCGCTTTAAACTGCTCTGTCTGATCTTGAAGATCAAATAAACGGAGAGGTGCTTTTTCTGGAGCCAAAATCTGTGCCGGATGAGGGTGAAAGGTGAACACCTTCGCTTGACCATGAAAATTTTTCGCAGCTGCAACGGTGCGCCTCAAAAGCTCGCGGTGCCCAAGATGAACGCCGTCAAAATTTCCGATAGTTATGGCGCAGTGACCGTTCATATTCAAAGCCTCTCGCATTTAGGTAACCAATAAGATAACTGATTTCCAAAAACATTGCTAACCCCCAAAAATGCTTGAATTATTAGCCTCGATTGATATGGTGCGGCAAGGTGCCCAAATGAAAGCTCTGTCTCAAAAAAATGAAGCTCGCAGCCAATTAATGTGGCGCGCAAAATGGCTTTTAAATCGTGTGCTCCGAATGCGTGGGCCTACGGCTCGCGTATTGATTTGCTGGCTGATTGGCTGCTTGGTTTTAAGCACGGACGAAGTCAACACCTACGACACTCGAATGCAGGCTCGCGGAGAACAAACCACCAGTTCGGAGATTGTCATTATCAATCTCAAGGCTGACGACAGCACTCGACTGATCAAAAACAAAAGACCGCTCAGCGAAATGGAACTCAGCGAAAGCTTGATGTGGAATGAAAGTCTTTGGCAAAAACTTTTTGAAAACCTCCTCAAACAAAATCCAAAATTTATCGGTGTAACTTTGCACTTTCCTGAGGGGAGCGCTCGACGCTCAAATAACGAATACAGCAATTCGGTTTTTTCAAATTCTAAAATTTTTTGGGCCTACCCTGTAGCTGGTCAAGAACATCCAGCCCTGCCAATTTTTGCAAACTCACAGGCTTCAAACATAGGAACATCTGACTTAATAAAAGACGAGGATGGAGTCATCAGACGCTTTCATTTCTCAGAGAACGAGCCCACCCATCTAACGGAAAAAATCGTCGAAAAATCTATCGAACAAAAAAATCAAACAGAGCCTTCGACTCGAATAATAAATTATCGTGGTGGCGCCAGAGCTTTTTCTCAATTTCTCGCTAGCGATGTTATCAGTGGCAGGGTCTCTGCAGAAACATTCAAAAATAAAATTATTTTTATTGGTGTCGAAGGACTCGCTAGTCATCAGTACCAGACTCCCCTTGGCCTCCAATCACGCGCTCTTATCATGGCTCAGATCGCCGATAATATTTTGCAAAACCGTTGGGTGCATCGAGCCCCTTATTTGGCCTACGCCCTGCTCCTTTTGGTCTATTTGTTGTTAGCTCTTTTCATTATTCATAAATACCCGCAATCCATCGCAGTCACACTTTTACTTTGGGTCATATTATTGACAAGCGCCTTGTCGCTTTGGGTTTTTGACTCTTGGTACCTTTGGCTACCACTTGAATCACCTATTGTCATGATCGTCGTAACCTGGATTATTTTTATTGGTCATCAAGCAAGTGTGCTTGAGCGGCAGAGCTGGCAACTGCGGCAGGAGCGTCTTTACTTAGATGAACTCGAACAATTAAAAAATAATTTTGTGTCTCTCATCAGCCATGATTTAAAAACACCGATTGCAAAAATTCAATCGATTGTCGACCGGTTGGCGTTGCAAAATCAAAACACCGAAATAGATCAAGACCTGCGCTCACTTCGACAGTCCTCAGATGAACTTCATCGTTACATTCAATCCATTCTGAAGGTCCTTAAGGTTGAGTCTCGTGATTTTCGCATCCACAGAGAAATCTGCGATATCAATCAACTTGTCGATGAAGCGGTTGCTAGCCTAAACAGCCTCGCAAATGAAAAAAATCTTGTGCTCATTGTTGAGACAGTTCCTATTTTTTCGATAGAAGCGGACACGACTCTCATCCGTGAAGTTCTCATCAATTTGATCGAAAATGCCATAAAATACTCACATCGCAATGGTAAAATCTGGGTTCGCACCCATGAGTACGACGATCGAGTCGATGTCGAAATCCAAGATACCGGTGAGGGCATTAGCCCCGATGAGATCGCAACAATTTGGCAAAAGTTTGTGCGTGGCAAAGAACAGGATCTAAAAAGCAAAGGGACCGGTCTTGGTCTCTATTTGGTCAAATATTTTATTGAGCTTCATGGTGGTTCGGTTCATCTTGAAAGCCAGCTCCATCAGGGAACCCGCATCGGGTTCTCGTTGCCTCTAGAAAGTGAGCCCAACATATGAGTAATACAAATAATATTTCTGTATTGATTGTCGATGACGAACCTGAACTGCGAAAAACTGTTATATCGATTTTAAAATCTAATCTATCAGACTTTGACTTCACCATATCTGAAGCCGCCTCTGGCCGAGAAGCTTTAGCAAAACTATCTGGCCCAGCACCACAGTCTTTTGACTTGATATTGATGGATGTGCGCATGCCTGAGCTTGGTGGTCTCGAAGCACTTCGTTTGATCAAAGAAAATGAGCCGCGAACTTTTGTGGTCATGATGACAGCGCATAGCAATCTCAACGACGCAGTTATAGCTATTAAAGACGGCGCCTATGACTATATTGAGAAACCTGTGCAGCCAGCAAAACTTTCGCAAATTGTTAAAAAAGCAATTGATGCCAGAGCCTTGGTCTCGAGCCTCGCGCTCTCAAATCCTATTTTCGATGATGATCTGGACAGCGACTTTGTTGGCAACTCTTCAAAAATGAAAGAGATTTTTAATCTTATTTATCGTCTGTGCAAAGTCGATACGACAGTTCTCATTCGTGGAGAAAATGGCACTGGCAAAGAACTCGTGGCCAAAGCGATTCATTACAACTCGCCAAAAAAAGAGGGGCAATTGATCGCCGTGAATTGTGGTGCAATTCCGGAAGCGCTCATGGAAAGTGAATTCTTTGGACATGAGAAAGGTGCCTTCACCGGAGCTAATGAACGCAAAATCGGACGCTTTCAACTGGCCAATAACGGAACTCTTTTCTTAGATGAAATCGGTGAGCTCAAGCCTGAAATGCAAGTCAAACTCTTGCGTGTACTTCAAGAGAAAAAATTTACTCCTGTTGGCAGCAGTCGCGAAGTTAAAACTAATGCTAGAATTATCGCTGCTACCAATAGAAATCTCGAAAAAATGATCGAAGATGGACAGTTTCGCGAAGACCTTTTCTATCGCTTGAATGTTATGCCATTATTTTTACCTTCTTTGCGCGACAGAAAAGACGATATTCCGGACCTCGTCCAGTACTTCATTAAAAAATTCAATCGCCAAATGGACCGCGATATTACAAAAGTCTCATCTGCGGCCTTGGATCTATTGAAATCCTATCGATGGCCCGGCAATATTCGTGAACTCGAAAACGTGATCGAGCGCTCTTTCATTGTTGAAACTACTTCTGTTATTAATGCTGAAAGTCTTCCTGAGAGCGTCAGGGGCTCCAAGTCGCCAGCGCCTGTTCCCCCGAACAGCCTCAATCAAAGAGAAAAAACGCCTAGCACTGCATCTGCCTTAGACTATGATTTATTTCGCGAACAGAGCGAAAAGGATTTTATTATCAGTGCGCTAAAAGCCAATCATGGGCGCATCAATCAGACCGTCGCTCATGCAAATATTCCTAAGAACACTTTGCTCCGAAAAATTAAAAAGTATGGTATCAATGTGAAGGACTATTTAGACTGAGCAATTGCTTGGCTTTTTCAATCACCTGACTGGACTTCAATAGCTTCATGCAATCGTGAGTGCCTAATGGACATTTTTTATGGCCATGACGGCCGCAGGGACGACACTTCAAACCGTCAACCTCAGCCACTAAAGATTTCTTATTCCAAGGTCGAAAACCCTGGCTTAAAACTGTTGGGCCAAAAATACTGAGCGTTGGCGCCGCGACCAAACTTGCAAGATGTTGGCCTCCGCTGTCATTGCAAATAACCAGCTTGGCACTAGCAAGAATCGCAAGAGTTTCAAAAAGTGCGCTCTGGCCTGCTAAGTTCTTTCTGCTCTGAGTCTGCTGGGACAATCTTTCACAAAGATCTTTTTCTCCCTGAGTTCCTAAAAACAAAACTTGAAACCCTTGAGATTCAAAATAATGAGCGGACTCAACAAAGCCCTGCTCCATCCATTTTTTTGTCTCCCAGGTGCTTCCTGGAAAAATGGCGATACACTGGGCCTGAAGATCAAATTTATTTTGAACTTTTTTAAATTCCTCAGATAAGACATCCAAATCAAGAGACATCGAAGACCATTTTGGAACTTGAATAAGCCCCTTGGTATCTTCTATTACACCTGTATAGCCCTCAATCAAAGAGTCCAGCTCCTTGTCGACAAGACCAAGCAAGCTCATCTGTCTCAGCGCTGCCGGCAAATAACTTGGCATCGAAATACGATCGGTAAAAAATAGAAAGTTCCACCACTGAGAAAATGAGATTTTGTGCTGAGCCTTGATGCCTTTTTGAAACCACGCCGAAGTCCAAGACTCGTGGGGACACAAAACCCATTCGAATTCAAAATTCTGAATCTGCAACAATACTTTTTCGTAGGATGAAGAATCGCCTTTTTTAATTTCGTAAGGCCGGTCCACCAGATTTATTTTTTTAAAAAAGTCGCCCAGTCCCTCGCGGCATACGAGTATAATTTCTGCCTCGGGACGAAGCAGTCTTAGGCGCTTTAAAGTAGGAACTGCTAAGCAGAGGTCTCCGAGAAAAGCTGTTTGGATGTAGAGGATTTTGCTTGTTGATTTTTCTGACATTCTCTCACACCTTGATGAACAGCGGCTATGACCTTCTCAATTCCAATCTGATCGTAGCACATCACATTTTTTTCACAAGTTCTCTTCCAGCACGGAGAACAGCCCATCTCGGCCTTGAGTGCCACCCCTCGCCCATAAAGTTCTATCTCGTGAGCGCATGTCGGTCCAAACCAAGCAATGACGTGCTTCTTCATGGCAATAGACATATGCATGCCCAAGCTGTCACCTGTGATAATTAGATCGCAAGCGTTGATACTGATTAAGCCATCGCGAAGACCTTGTTGTGTCGGCGAGCTCTCAACATTCAAACCTTCAGCAATTTGAGAATTGCGAAGCGTGTCCTCGGGCCCACCCAAAAGTACCAAATTCTGAAAGCCTTTAAGTCGAAGATCTTGAATCAGTTCTCGATGATATTCCACCGTCCATTTTTTGGCAGGAATAACATCAGCACATCCTGTATTAAAGCCTATATTAATCTGCGAAGAGTTTTTTTGCCACCGACTCTTGCGTAGCAAAGATGCTTGCAATTCAGATTTCGATAGCGGCAGATCATAGTCATCCGCCTGATAAGAACCCAACTCCAAAGCTTCGACTAACAACTGTGTCTCAGGCTTTTTGTTCACATAAAACTTTTTATGATTCGAAAGACCTAATGACCAAAGTTCCTCTGCAGCTGAAGTTGCTGGAACGATAGAACCCGACAAGGAGTCGACCTTGAATCCAAACTTTAGGTCACAGTTCGTCAATGCCATCACACCTGCAGCCTTGAGCGACTTGTCGACAACATATCCGACATCAAAGCTAAGTGCTCTTAGCACTAATTGATCTTCAAGAGATGTCGTCAATACACGATCAATCAGCGGATGTCCCTCGAGCAAGCGATGAGCCGGAGTATCTGTCACCCAAGTGATTTTTGAACTCGGATATTTTCTCTTGATGGGTTTTAGTAAACTTGTGCTGCGAACAACAGCTCCGATTGCACCCAGATGAATTAGTAAGATTGAAACTTGAGGTTTGTCTAAATGCTTGCACTCAGCATTGCATGCTTCGGATTTGCCACAAGGCTTATAGCCATTAAAATGTCTGCAATGTATTTCGGCCATGCCCTATTCTAGCAAAAACTAGGGCTGACCAGGGACCAGATCGATGATTTCCGAGACCACAGTCCCGATTTTAATTTTAGACTCAATTTTAAGAATGTACTTGCGATCATCGTCGCTCAACCAAAAATAGATATCACCCACGGGTTTAAACACGCCCTTGATCTCAAACTCAGGCTTAATGACAATAGCATCAAACGACCCGACTTCAGTCTCGATTTTTTCTTTGCGGATCGCCTTGCCTCTGAAGGTGATATTTTCTCCGTCATCAGCAACACGAAAGAGGTTCTCTTCTCCCACTTTCCACTGAAAGTTTCGCATGTAATATGCCGCGCTGAAGACATTTTGAGAATAATCCTCTAGCTCCCACTCTTGACGCTTTTCTTCTTTGCCGCTTTTTTCTGTGACTTTAGTCTCCCAATAAAGGGCTTTGCGCTTTTCAAAATCAAAAAATGACTTGGCCTCCTTGAGCTGCGCTGATTCTTGAACATGCAACGTAAACACACTCGGCGTGAGATTTTCATAATCCACTAAAGTTTCCGAAAAATCATCGGCCGTATAGAAACTTGAAAATAAGGAACTGGTCACCACAGAAGTTCTAAAGTTATAAGACTTTCTTCCGTTCACAAATACAAACGGCTTAACCTCAAAGCTCAACTGTCCTGCTGAAACTTTAAAGTAATGGACTCTGTGAGTGATTTTTTCACCCACACGGAATGGATCTTTCAACGGCCTACGTCCATCAAACCCAAAATCACTTTCAATGTCTGGCTGCCGCCGTGTAGGGGTCTTAATCGCAGCCAGATCGGTCTTTGCTGCTTTTTCTTTTGCTGTCGATGAACCTTTTTTTGATTTTACTTTGGCGCTTGTATTTGGTTTTTCATTTGCCTTTTTGACAACTGGCGGAGCGTCGTTTGCCGGTGGGGCCGTCAATGCAGCCCCTGGAGGAGGCTCAGCCGGGGACTCAATCTTTACTACTTGCTCGAATTCTTTGTTGGCTTGCTGCTGATCTTTTTTCTCAAACTTCAAAACCTTAGACGAACACCCCATCAGCAGCGTCGCTGGCAAAAGAGCTCTCAATAACATCACATTCACTTTTGACAGATTCTACTCCCACAATTTCCAACGACGATGAATCCACATCCACTGCTCGGGATGCCTTCTAATCACTGATTCGATCCACTCGTTGTATTTTTGCGTTGTTTTTAGGATTTGTAAATCTCGATTGCCATCATCTACCGCGACTGAGATCTCTTTTTCAAAGACCACATGAGTTCTGTGGTCCTGATCTTGGTACGTAAAAACCGGAACCACAGGGGCTTTGGTCTTAATTGCAAATAGTGCTAGACCATAGGCTGTGCCCGTCTTTTTACCAAAAAAGAAAGACTCAATCCCATAAGGCCGCCCCATAAATTGATCCAAAACAAAAGTGACAGGCTCGCGCCTTTTACATGCGCCCAAGATTTCAAATGCAGTTTTGGGTGCATGTGGATCCATAAAACGAGTGCCCATCGACTCACGAACCCCAAACCAAAAACTATTCAAAGGCTGACTATTAAATTTCTTTGAAATCAAATGAAGAGGAATTCCACTCATTGCTATCATTGCACAGCCAAAATCGCCGTTTCCCATGTGCATACTCAAGAAGAAAACTCCACGGCCTTGTGCTCTGGCGTTTTCATAGTTCTCTAAGCCATGAAACACGACATTTTTTTGCATCCAAGATTTTGAAATCATCGGCAGACTTAAGAACTCAATAAAATTAGTTCCTAAGCGCACTAAAGACTCGCGAGCCATCTTTGTTTTTTGCTCTTTTGGCATGTCTGGAAATGCAATTGTCAGATTTCGGTACAGGGTAAACCGGCGAAGCCGAAAAACATCCCACCACAGAAAAGCCAAAAAATGACCAAAACACCTTCGCAGCCACCAGGGTGTCAGAAAAGCTAAAACTCCCCAAAATTTAGCAAATACAAGAATCCAAAGTGGCATAAAACTCCGAAGCCCCCAAAGTGATCTCAGTATGAAGAGAAAGCGCCTTCAAGGGAATCGAAAAATCGGCAGGATCAAGTTTAGAAAAATCTTTTTCAGTCGTAACAATAATCTCAGCCATTGCTGCCGCACTTTTAATTTTCTGAATTTCTGCGGGGCCATATTTTTGATGATCTCTAAATGCAATAAACTCGATCAACTGAATGTCCATAGAGCCCTCAAGCATTTTTTTAAATTGCTCTGGCTGCCCAACACCCGCAAAAGCCATAACTTTTTTGCCTGCACAATCTGTTAGATCTAGTTTGCTGACAGCCTCAACCACTTTCGCACTTGATGATTGCCAGCGAACTTTAGCCCTCAGTTTTTCAAGGTGTTCAGGCAGAGCCCAATTGGTCTTTGTTAGTACAACTATTTGCGCTCTATTGAGACCCAACCAAGACTCACGAGCTCTTCCAAGAGGTAACAACTCATATTCACCGTCTGGGGCCATGGCATCTAGAATTACAATATCTAAATCTCTTTGCAACTGACGGTGCTGAAACCCATCGTCTACTACGCACACTGTGGCAGAAGTTGTTTTTGCCGCAAGCCAAAGTGTGTACCACTTTTTTGGCCCTACAAAGACTTGCGTGGTAAGATGTTTTTTTGCGAGCATCCAAGCCTCATCACCAAAATGACGGGCCCCGTGCGCATGAGTCAAATCCACACTGACTGTGTGCTTAACCTCAGCTTTGTAGTTTTTAGAAATCAAAGCTACAGAAATATTTTTTGATTCCAGGTAAGTGAGAATCAAATCCACGATGGGAGTTTTACCTGTTCCACCCATAGTCAAATTGCCAACACTTATAACTTTTTTATCAACCCGGACTCCATCGAGTAGACCCCGGTCATAAAAAAAATTCTTTGCCGCCGCAAGCCCCGCATAGAGCCAACTTAAAGGTAAAAGCAGAAACTTAAACCCCATTTAGTTTTTCTTTCTCGCTCACAGCAAAATACTTTTCAAGACTTTGAGCAACCCTGGCTGTGGCTCCTCGGCTCCCCAAGGCTGATTCCAATTGCGACAAATCTGCTTTGACTTTGGCTGCATGAGCAGAGTCCCTGATATAGAGGTTCATCAGTCGCGTGAGCTCTTCAGGGCTTGCGCCTTCTTGCCAGCGCTCGGGCACAACCTCGCGATCAAAAATAAGATTCACAATTCCAAAGAATTTAACTCCATGAACTAAAAGCTTTGCAATAATACCTGTCAGCCATTTTAGTTTGTACATAACAACCATCGGTTTATGAAGCAGTCCCACCATCAATGTGGCAGTACCTGATGCCGCCAAAATAAAATCTGTGAGGTGGATCATCTCCAAAGGATCGTCTTTGATCACGAGATACGGAAAATCAATGCCGTTCAATTGATCTTGAATGAACTCTTTTTGCAGAGTGGGCGCCACTAAAAATA